>CAZVVV010000010.1:0-12452 GCA_964630725.1 uncultured Muribaculaceae bacterium | reverse complement strand
AAGTGTTTGATTTGAATTTAGTTATTACTTTGATATTTATACTTGGAATAATATCATATATTTTATATTTAGTTATTGAGAAAGTAGAGAAGAAGTTAAGATAAAAAAATTACAATGTTTTATAATGTTGTAGTTTTTTCTTGTTTTAATTATTAATATTTAGTATAATTTTTATAGATGGTAGGTGTTTTAAATGGCAAGATTACTTCTTTTTGTATCAATTTTTCCTGTTTTTTTATTGGGAAGTTATATTTATAATAAAGATATAGATAAGGAACCAAAGAATCTTTTGACAAAGTTATTTTTCGGAGGAATTATTTCTACTGTTATAACTTTGATTTTATCTTCATTGATGGGTCATATGGTTCCTATGTTTGATGCTGATCCAAAAAGTTTAGATACTTTATCTCTTATTATATTTGTATTTATTGGAGTAGCACTTGTTGAAGAGTTTTCTAAATGGATTGTTTTATATGTAACTTCTTATAATCATAAAGAGTTTGATCAGTTATATGATATGATTGTTTATGCAGTTTTTGTAGCACTTGGTTTTGCTTGTTTTGAAAATATTTTATATGTTTTTTCTGGAGGTTTAACAACTGGTATAGTAAGGGCTTTTACAGCAGTACCAGGTCATGCTTGTAATGGAGTTTTTATGGGATATTATTTGGGTCTTGCTAAGATAAATGAGGTTAATTGTAATTATAGGCTTAAGAGAAAGAATATGTTTTTTTCACTTTTTGTTCCTATGTTACTTCATGGTATTTATGATTATTTATTATTTTTAAATAATTGGATTTTTGATTTAATATTTTTAGTATTTTTAATAATTTATTTTGTAATTACTTTAGGAAAAGTAAAGAGATTATCAATGCTTAATTCTAGGTTTAAATAAAAAAAGTACCTATTGGTACTTTTTTATTCGTTAATGTATCCAGCATTTGTGAATTTTTTAATTATATAGTCTTTTGCTCTTACTCCTTCGATTTTATTCATTGTTTCTTTACCATCTTCGATAAATAGAACGGTTGGAGTACCTGAGACATCTACTAATTTGTAGAAGGATTCAGAATCTTCATCACTTAGTTTATCAGTGTATAAAGAGTATACTTTTAATTTATATTCTCTTAATACACTTAAGAATGTTGGATTAAATTCTTCGCATGATGTGCATCCTTCTTGTTTTACGTATAGGACAAATTTTTCTTTTTTATCCATTTTAGATACTAATTGTGAATAAGTTATTTCTGTTACGAATTTTTCTTCTTTTTCACTGAAGAATATTGATAAGAATAGTAATATTGCTATTAATAAGACTATAATAATTATAAATAATTTATTTTTCATTTCTTTCACCTCGAATAATATCATATCATAAAATGTAACTTTTTGGTTATAAAAACTTTACATTTTTAATTATTAGTTATATATTATTATCACGAAAGAAGGGATACTATGGATAATTTTTGTACAGATACAATTGTTATTTGGAGAGGAATAGGAGAAATAATTCATGTTATTAGACTTGTTATTCCTGTTATTATTGTAATATTTGGTACATTTGATTTAGGTAGATCTGTAATAGCGGGTGAGGATAAAGAGATAAAGAAGTCTCAAAAGATGTTTATGAAAAGACTTGTTTATGGGGTTTTAATATTTTTCTTACCTATGATAATAAAAGCTGTATTTTCGCTTTTTGATAATAATTATTTAAATAGTGAGTCTAAGGTTTGTTATGAGTGTGCTACTAATGTAAGGGGTAGTTATTGTGAGAAGTATAAGTCTAATTATATTATTAATCCTATTGGTGATGAACCACTTGGGGAATAATTTTACATATTTTGATTATTTTATTTGACAATGTTGATTGTTTTATAGTAGAATAGTATTAGAGAAAAGGAGAGATAGTATGGAATTAATGTTTATGTTATCAGATTTTTGTGCTGAAACTCAAAATATATGGATTTTATTAGGTAAGGTAATTAGAATAATTTTAATTGTTATACCTATTATTATAGTATTGATGGGTACATTTGATTTAGGTAAGGCTGTAATGGCTGGTGAAGATAAAGAAATCAAAGAAGCACAAAAAATGTTTGTTAAGAGATTAGTTTATGGAGTTATAATTTTCTTTATTCCATATATAGTAGCAGGTGTTTATAGTTTATTTGATGGTATGTCTACTGAAGGTGGAGATACTAATGAAGGATCTAATCTTTGCTGGAAATGTGCTATTAATGGCGGAAAGTGTTAAATGTTTATAAATAAGTAAATAATTATTGTTATTTGCTTTTTTTTTTGTTATAATTTATATTGTATAAATATGACTTTATTATTTATGAGGTGATTTTAATGATTAATAA
The DNA here is from genome assembly GCA_964630725.1 of uncultured Muribaculaceae bacterium. Classification (GTDB taxonomy): domain Bacteria; phylum Bacillota_I; class Bacilli_A; order RF39; family UBA660; genus JAEDJI01. The sequence continues at coordinate 10,089 of CAZVVV010000010.1, read as the reverse complement.
TTTTAATATATTAGTTGAATTTTTTAAGTTTTATGATGATTGTGATGTTTTAGGTACTGAGTTTGTATCTATTTTAAATGAAGCTTGGGGTATAATTATGTTAGTGGTACCTATTATTTTGATTGCTATGATTATACTTGATATGGTAAAAGCAATTACTGCTGGTGATGAAAAGGATATTAAGTCTGCTCAAAAGAATTCAATTATTAGAATTATTATTGGTGTTTCTATATATTTTTTACCAATGATTGTTAATGCAATTTTACATCTTGCAGGAATTGGTTCTGGTACATGTGGTATATAAGGTAGGTGGTAAATATGATGTTTTTTAATGTTTTAGGAATACTTACTGAAGGTTTTTATACTTTAACTAGTGGGATATATTATTTTTTGGGTAGTTTATACACTTTTATAGTGGATTTAGCTACTACTAATTTTATTAACTCATCTGTTGTTGCAGATTTTGTTAGAACTATTTATGTTTTAGCGGGTGTTTTCATGTTATTTAGGGTAGCGGTTAGTTTTTTAAATTCGTTAATTGATCCAGAAAAATTTACTGATAAGAATGAAGGAGCAGGTAAGATACTTAAAAGACTTATTATTGTTGTTATACTTATGATTGCTCTTACACCTGGTTCATTTGTATATAATTTTTTAGATAGATTACAAAGTGCTGTTATTGGTAAAGATGGATTGATTGTTAATTTAGTTGGTAAAGCTGATTTAAATGTTGGTAGTGCTGTTAATAAATATATTAATGATATAAATCCTTTTGGGGATACTTATAAAGAAGTTGAAGCAAATGATAGAAATAATAACTCATCTGCTTGTGATTTTACTGGTAATATAATTGAGGATGGTAATAAATATTATCATTTAAATATTTATTATGGACAAGGTTGTAAGGATAAATATACTGGCTTAAAGGAAATTACAGGTAAGTCCTATACTTATTATAAGTTTGTAACTAGTACTGAACAAGTATCTGGTTCTAGTACTAAAGTTAAATGTGTTGTGCCTTCTAATGTTTCTTCTGTGACTGTTGGTGATGATTATAAAGTATATACTAAAAAAGGTAGTAAAATATATATTAATGAGCCTCAAGAAATTAAAATTAAAGATGGAGTGATGACTTTATATAACAATGTTGGTGATTGCTCTGGTAATGATTGCATAGATTCGGCTGGTACTTTAACAGCTTTGGAAATCGGTAAGGATAGTGGTCACAGGGATGGTAAGAAAACTGCTTTAGATGCTGGTGGATTATTTGCTCAAAGTGTTTTAAATACTATGGCAAGTTGTCCGGATGTTGATGATCAAACTTCTGAAGAATGTACTGATGATATAAAAGGAAATATACTTGTTGATTCTGATCAAGTTATTTCTGATATTGATGATGAAAAGCTTAGTATTAGTTGGCTTATTGCTATTATTGTTGGAATTGTTGTAATTGTTTATTTGGCAGTTTTATGTATTGAAGTAGTTGTTCGTAGTTTAAAACTTATGCTTTTACAAATGGTTTCACCGATTGCTATAATTAGTTATGTATCACCTAAGGATAAGGTACTTGGTCAATGGGCTAAGATGTATGCTTCAACTTATTTAGATTTATTTATCAAGTTATTTGCTATTAAACTTGGTGCTGAGTTAATTAGTGCAATTAATTTTAGTGGTAGTGTTATAAAAGATTTAGTATTGATACTTGGATGTTTAGTATTTATGAAGGTTATTCCAACAATGATTAGTAAGATATTTGGTATTGATATTGCTTCTGGAACATTGAAAGATTCTTTGGGAATGCTTAAAGCTGGTGTTGGTGCGACTGCTGGTGCAACTGTTGGTACTTTAGTAGGGGCAAGTACTGGCAAAGGTATTGGAAGGTTAACTGGTGCTGTACGTGGATTTGGTGCAGGGGCACAATCTGGTTATAAAGGTGATATTGCAACTGGAGCAAAAAATGTTTCTAGTAAAAATCAAAGAATAAATACTGCTAAAGAGCAAGGATTAAACTTTTTTGATAGAGCATCTGCTACTATGGCTGCTAGAATGGGTATGCCAACAAGGGGGGCAGCAGCTAAAGATAAACTTGCTAAAATTAATGATGTTGCTTCTGCTAATAAGGATTTAAAAGATTGGGCAGAAGGAGAGGCAGTTAAGAAGAATGCTAAAGCTACTAGTTTTACTTACAAGGATGCAGATGGAAATTTAATAGATTTTGGAGATCAACTAACTGAATACAATAGTTTAATGCAAATAGATGAAAAGCATCGAAATCTGGATCAAAAAGCTCGAATAAAAGAATTTCAAAAAAAAGGTTTTGTAAACTTTGCTAATGGTGTTGGAGTTGGAGAATTACAATCTCGACTAGATGCGTTGGAAAGTAGAGATACTAGTAAAATGTCTACTAAAGATTTAGCTGAACATACTAGAACGCTTACTGAAACTAAATCAATGTTAGCGGCAGCAAAAACTGCAGCAGCAGCTAACTATTTAAGAATTAATAAAGACGATGTTGAAATTGCTGCAAGAGTAAGCAAACTTAATGATGCAATAGCTGAAGCAAAATTATCTGGTGCTGATAATATTTCTGATGGTAATGGTAATAAATTATCATTTAATGAAATTGATCTTAATAATATTAATGAAAAAACTATTAAAAATATTAAAGAAACAGCATATGGTATGCAAAATGTTGTTGGAAAAGATGCAGAAAAAGAACTTGCAAAAGAAAGATATGGAAATACGAATTCATAATATAAGGGGTGTGATACTAAGTGAAAAATTATAATTATTTGGTTCCTGCTAATACAAAGAAACAGGGTTTAATGTTTGGATTTATGACTCCTACTGATCTTATTATTGCAATAGTTGGAGCGTCTATAACGTTTATTCTTCTAATGATATTTCAACCTAAGACATTGGGACTTGGAATACTGGTTGTATTGCCGTTTATTATTGCGGCGTTTCTGGTGTTCCCAATTCCAAATTATCATAATGTAAGGGTTTTGATTATGGAGATTTATAATTTTTATTCTGGTAGAAGAAAATATATATGGAGAGGTTGGTGTTATCAATATGAACAATCAGATGATGAATAATGGACAAGTTAATCGTGGTGCTGCTAATGTAAGAATGGGGAATGCTCCTCAAAATGGTGGTAAAAGGATGCCACAGGCTGCTAAGAATAATCCAAAGTATACAGAGAATTGGTTAAATCTTAAGGCTATTAATAATGGTATTATGTATAATAATAGGAATGAAATGGTTACTGGTGTTAAGATTCAACCTAAGAATATTTTTATTCTTGATTCTAGTGCTATGGATAATACTTTGATAGGTCTTATGAATTTTTATAATACTATTGATTATGAGTTTTGGTTAGTGGTTGCGGATCGTCCTGTTGATATAGCTATGTATCAAGCAGAGTTACAGCTTTTATATCAACAAACTACTGATCAAAGGATACGTAAACTTATTGCACAGGATATGGATAAGGGTGATTTCTTTAAGAATAATAATGTAGTGGATACTGAGTATTTCTTATTATTTAAGGAAAGGAATATGGATTTATTACAAAAGAAGGTGCGTAATATGATTACTGGTCTTGCTGGATGTGGTTTAGTTGCTAGCCAAACTAGTAATGATGATTTAAGAATGATTATTGATAATTTCTTAAATGGGGGTAAGGATTTTAGATCAGGAGGTGTGATGCCACGATGAGTTTATTTAAAAGTGAAGTTGCTCCGAAGGGGCTTGATTTTAGTGCTAATGATATGATTGTTGTTAGTGATAAGTATATGACTATTCTTACTGTTGTTGCTTATCCTAGGAGTGTTGGTGTAGGATTTTTATCTAATATTACTAATATGCCTGGTGTTAAAATAGTTATTAAGCATATACCTGTTCCTTTTTCTACTCTTACTAAGATGTTGAATAAAGAGCTTGCTACGATGAAGACAAGGTATGAGGATGAGAAGGATGCTACTTCTCAAGAGAGAATAAGGCAAGATTATGATACTATTGAAACATTTATTCAACAGCTTGCTGCTGCTCAAGCTAGAACTTTTGATTTTCAAATGCATTTAGTGGTTACTGCGAATACTAAGGAAGAGTTAGAACTTAGAAAGGTGCAAATTAAGAATTATATGGATGCTATGGGTCTTCGTGCTGTTCCTCTTAGATTTGAACAAGAAAAGGTTTTGAAGTCCATTATACCTGTTTTCCCTAAGCAAGATATTGAGGAAAGAATTGGTACTATAATGCCTAGTCCTACTATGGCGGGAATGTATCCATTTATATTTGATAGTATAAAGGATCCAGGAAAGTCTATATTACTTGGTACTGATTTTTCTGGAGGGGTTATATTATTTAATCAGTTTTTATATCAAATAAGGAAAGAACATAATAGAAATAATGCTAATATGATAATACTTGGTACAAGTGGTTCTGGTAAGAGTACTGCTGCTAAGTTATTATTACGTGGTGCTATTAGAAATGGTTGTAAGATTGTTGCAATTGATCCTGAAAATGAATTGTATGATATGGTTACTGCTCTTGGAGGAGATTCTATTGATCTTGGTAAGGGTGGTGAGTATGGTCTTATAAATCCACTTGAAGTTATTATTGATGCTGATGATGAAGAGATTAAGCAAGGACTTGGTTATACTGTTCTTACTAAGACTTTACAATTTTTAAAAGCATTTATGAAGTATTATGATCCATCTATTGAGGAGGATGTACTTAATGTATTTATTGAGTTAGTACAAGAAACTTATCGTAGATTTGGTATTGATTTTAATACAGATTTTTCTAAGTATAGTCATGAACAATATCCTACTTTTGATGATGTTTATGTTACTATACAAGGTAAGCTTAGATCTATTACTGATTTAACTCATGAAAGGGATATATTAGAAAGACTTGAGCTTAAGATTAGGCCTCTTACTAATGAACTTAGATTTTATTTTAATGGTAAGACTACTATTACACCAAGAAGTAATTTTATAGTGTTTAATATAAGAGAACTTATGAATGCTGATGTTAATATAAGAAATGCATTATTCTTCAATGTACTTAAGTATGCATGGAGTTTATGTTTAGATTCTTCAATTAATACAGTTATGATGGTTGATGAAGCGCATGTACTTCTTTCTGGTGGTAATGTTTTAGGTGCTGATTTCTTAGCACAAATTCAAAGAAGATCTCGTAAGTATAATACTGGTAATATAATTATTACTCAACAACCTAGTGATTTTACACCTCAATCTGTTATTACTCAAGGTAAGGCTATATTTGATAATGCATCTTATTATATGGTTATGGGTCTTAAGAAACAGGCTGTTGAAGATTTATCTTTGCTTATTGATCTTAATGATAATGAAAAAGAGAGTATAAAGGGTTATTCTCAAGGGGAAGCACTTTTTGTATGTGGTTCTAGAAGAATGAGAATTACTGTAATACTTACTCAAGAAGAGCTAGATTCCTTTGGTAGTGGAGGAGGATTATAGGATACTTTTTAGTATCTTTTTTCTTTTTATATAAAAAGAAATAAGTATTATTTACTTATTTCTTCAGGTAATAATAAATTTAAGTATTTTAATAGTTCTTCTTTTGTATATTTATTACTATTATTTAACCATTCTATTCCTACATTAAATATTGCACCAAGATAGAATTTTGCCATGATATCGCTTGGTATTTCTTTTATTGTTTCGTTTTTTAATCTATTTGTTATGTCTTGATTTAAAACATCATATATTATATCCATTGTCATACTATTTCTATTGTTTATCATAATACTTGAATATATTTGTTTTTTATCTTCGACATGGTCTAGTAATATTTTTATCATTTCCATATAGTATTCTTTAGTATTGGAAATGTTTTTATTTTTTTCTAGTTCTTTAGTAAATGATTCTTTTAATTCTTTTATATATTCTTCGAGTAGTTCATATTTATCATTATAGTGAGCATAAAAGGTTGATCTATTTACTAAGGCATGGTTGCATATGTCTGATACTTTTATTTCTTCGAATTGTTTTTCTTTCATTAGTTCTATTAGTGTGTTATATAAATTGTTTTTTGTTTTTATTACTCTTAAATCTTTTTTGTTCATTTAAATCACCTATTTAATTATACTACTTTTTATACATTTGTAAAGATAATATACTCTATGTTGCTTATTTGTACATACATTTTTTGTTTTTTGTTGGTTATGTTTACATAATGTAGTTTATGTTTTTGAATATTTTATATTTTTGGAATAGAATTATAAAGCATGGAGGTTATATTATGAAAAAGATTGCTGATTTTATATGTAAGCATAAGAGTATTATATTAATTATTACAGTTGTTTTATTTGTATTATCTCTTATTGGAATGAAACTTACTAGTATTAATTATGATATACTTGTTTATTTGCCTGAGGATATTGAGACTGTTAAGGGGCAAAATATATTAAAAGATGATTTTAATATGGGTGCTTATTCTATTGTAATAGCGGATAATATTACTGGTAAGGATTTATTAAAGCTTGAGGATAAGATTAAGGATATTGATGGTGTTAATAAAGTTGTTAGTATATATGATGTAGTAGGTACTTCTATTCCAATTGAAATGTTACCTAGTGAAATAACTGATAAGATGTATAAAGATAATACTACGTTATTTTTTGTAACATTTAATGATTCTACTTCTGCTGATAGTACAATTAATGCTATTAGTGATATTAGAGAATTATCTAATGATATTAAAGTTAGTGGTATGAGTTCAATGGTTCTTGATACGATGAATTTAAGTGATAGTGAAATTACTATTTATGTTATAATTGCAGTATTGCTTTGTTTATTAGTTCTTGAAATTGCTTTGGATTCTTATTTAGCGCCAGTTTTACTTCTTGCTAATATAGGTATTGCTATTGTATTTAATTTGGGTTCTAATATTGTTTTTGGAGAAATTTCTTATATTACTAAAGCTCTTGTTGCAATTCTTCAACTGGGTGTAACAACTGATTTTTCAATATTTTTGTATCATTCTTATGAGGATAAGATAAATAAGTATAAAACAAAAGAAGAAGCTATGAGTAATGCAATTGTTGATACTTTTACTTCTGTTATTGGTAGTGCTCTTACTACTATGGCAGGGTTCTTGGTTCTTTGTACAATGAATCTTACTTTAGGAAAGGATTTAGGTTTGGTAATGGCAAAGGGTGTATTACTTGGTGTAATATGTGTTATAACAGTATTTTCTAGTTTACTTCTTTGTTTTGATAAATATATTGATAAGACAAGACATAAGAAATTAAGTATTAGTTTTGATAAGTTTAATAGTTTTATTATTAAAAATTATAAAAAAGTATTTGTAGTTTTCTTATTACTTTTAATACCATTTTATATAGCTAATTCTAAAGTAGATGTTTATTATAAGATTGATGAGAGTTTACCTAAGACTTTGGAGAGTATTAGTGCTAATGAAGAGTTAAAAGAAAAGTTTGGTCTTGTTTCTACTGAAATGGTTTTAGTGGATAAGGATATGAAGCTTGATACTGAAGCTGAAATGGTTAAGGAGTTAGAAAATCTTGATGGAATAGATATGGTTTTATCTTATTCTAAGTTAAAAGATAGTGGTTTATCTATTGATATGTTGCCTAGTGAATTATCTAGTGTGTTTGAAAGTGATAATTATCGATTGGTATTAATTAGTTCTTCTTATGATGTTGCATCGGATGAGCTTAATGATCAAATAGATGATGTTAATACTATAATTAAAAAATATGATAAAGATGCAATATTTGCAGGAGAGGGTCCTCTTACTAAGGATTTGGTGGATATTAGTGATAAAGATTTTAAGAATGTAAATTATTCTTCAATAATATGTATATTTATAATTATGATATTTGTACTTAAGTCAATAATTCTTCCTATTCCTCTTATTGCGTCAATTGAGTTTGCAATATTTGTAAATATGGGTATAGCATATTTTGGTGGTGATATTTTACCTTTTGTTGGTCCAATAGTACTTGGTACAATTCAACTTGGAGCGACAATAGATTATGCAATATTGCTTACTACTAATTATAAAAAATATAGAAAAGAAGAAGATAATAAGTTTGAGGCAATGAAGATGGCTATGAATTATTGTGATAGTTCAATACTTACAAGTGGTTTATGTTTCTTTGCTGCTACATTTGGAGTAGGTTTATATTCTAAGTTAGAGATGGTTGCTTCGCTTTGTACTTTGATATCAAGGGGTGCAATAATAAGTATGATTGTTGTTCTTACTGTTTTACCATCAATATTATTAATATTTGATAAACTTATTATAAGGAGGGTTAATATGAGTAAAAAAATAAATAAAAATAAAGTGATTGTTAGTGCATTGCTTTTAACATTGTTTGTTCCATCAACTGTTTTTGCTTTAGATAGGGAAGAAACTGTTTATGCTAAACTTTCAAGTGATGGAAGTGTTAATAAGATATTGGTTAATGAACATTTAATAAATAGTAATAATGATGAAGTTCTTGAGGATTATACTGATTTAGAGAATATTACTAATTTAAATAATGATGATCCATTTACTATGAGTAAGAATAAAGTTACTTTTAAGAATTTGGATAGTGATGTATATTATCAAGGTACTTCTAATAATGATTTACCTGTTAAAGAAGAAATTACTTATAAGCTTGATGGTAAAGAAATTTCTTTAGATGATTTATTAGGTAAAGAAGGTAGGGTTGAAATAACTATTAAATATACTAATAAAGATAAGCATGTTGTATCTGGTTCTACATTATATACACCATTTGTAGTGACTACTATTACTAGTATATCTAATAAAGAAAATTCTAATATAGAAGTTACTAATGCTAAGGCTGTTGATAAGGGTAATGAATATTTTGTATTAGGACTTTCTACTCCTGGATTGTATGATAGTCTTGGAATTGATGAATTAAAAGATTTAGATAAAGTGACTATAAGTTATGATACTACTAATTTTGCTTTAAATAGTATATATACTATTATGACTCCTAAAGTAATTAGTGAGGATGATTTAAGTGTATTTGATAAAATGAATAGTTTAAGTAGTAGTGTAGGTAAGTTACAAAGTTCTATTAATACTATTGAAAGTGGTTCAAAGAAGTTAGTGGATGGTTCTAAACAAATTGATGATAGTGCTTCTTTAATTAAAGAAAAAGTTAATACTATATTAGAAAAATTAGAGTTGTTAGATTCTTCAACTGCAGAATTAAATGATGGTATTAATCAAATGATTAGTGTTATTAATTCTAAGAAGGAAAGTTTAAATAACTCAGAAGTTGCTAGTAAAGTTAGTGCAATTGATAGTCAAATAAATACTTCAAAGGAAGAAATAAAGAATCTTACTATTAAAAGTACTATTCTTAAGACTAAATATGATAATATGAATCTTTCTAGTGTTAGTTATGAAGATATTTTAGCTTTAGATAGTGATAGTAAAATGGATATGTATCAAGTTAAGTATGATTATGAAAATAATTATGAAACATATCAAAGTGCTATTAATGTTTTAACTAATGATGTTGTTAATTTAGTGACTTCTAAAGTGATTATTACTTCAAGTAGTTCAAGTATTAGTGAAATGGTAAATGCTTTGGATACTTATCTTAGTGCTTTAGAAGATGGTTCTTCTAAAATAAATGAAGGTACAACTCTTTTAAAGGAAGGTGTTGGTTTACTTGGTACTAAGTTAGATGATTTTAATAAGGGTACTAGTGAATTAAATAGTGGTTTAGAAGAATTGTCTACTGGTATTAGTAAGTTTAATAAAGATGGTATAAATAAGTTAAGTAGTGCTACTGATAATATTATGTCTTATAAAAATAATATAAAACAATTGGTTAAGTTAGGTGAAGATTACCAAACTATATCTGTTAAAGATAGTAGTGTTAATACTAATACTAAGTTTATATTAGTAGTGGATAAGCAAGAAAAAAAGGTTACTAAAAAAGTAAAGACTAATACTACTGAAAAGACAACTTTTATAGAAAGGGTTAAAAATTTATTTAAATAGATCACAATTAGTGGTCTATTTTTTTATTGAAATAAGTTTAAA
>CAZVVV010000009.1:11981-12505 GCA_964630725.1 uncultured Muribaculaceae bacterium | reverse complement strand
GCATAAAATGAATAAATAATAAAAAGATTACTTTAATTAACAATACAAAGTAATCTTTTTTGTTTAAATAAATTATTTAATTATTTTATCCATTTGAGAAGTTTTCTTATCAATTATTTTTAATGAATATTTTTTATCTAATATTTTATCTAATTTTTTATAATTAAATCCATTATTTATAGAAACATCATTAAATATATTTAATGCAGAATTTATTTGATTTTTTAATGGACATTCCCATAATGCACTAAGTTCATATCCTTTAGCAAGATAAAATGCTACATAATCATATATAATATTATTAATATATTTATCAATTTCATTATCAAATGGAATAACTATATTTTCAAACTCTTCGTCAGTAACATCTTCAAGGTTATTTTTTCTTATCATTAATCCTCCTAAATTATAAAAATGGCATTTCGATGTTAGCTTCAATATGAAATAATATTTTTACATAAAAATTGTTTTCAACCACCAGCCAACCATCAATTTTATTAAATTTTTGTCATTTTTAATAAATT
>CAZVVV010000009.1:0-11971 GCA_964630725.1 uncultured Muribaculaceae bacterium | reverse complement strand
ACTATTACCTTATAAAATGCCTTATTTTATGGGCTTTTCTAATTTCTAAAATGTATAACATAAAGGCCCCCTGAAGAGACCGAAGGGCCTCATTTTTGTTTATTTTAAAGGATTTGAAGCCCGTTAAACTATTTTAGGTACTAAGCTTGGTACGTAAATTTAAAAAAACACATAAAAATTGATGAATTTAGTGTATTGGAAATCTATTTCCAATTCTTTTTAATATTATTTGACAAAACTAATGATAAATGTTATAATTTCATTAGATTTGTCAAGGAGGAATATTTATGGAAATGATGACAATTAAGGAATTTAAAGATCAAAGTAATATTAAAATTATAGAATCTATTATGAAAATGAATAATGGATATGTTACTTCAAAAGAACTGTCAAATCTTGGAATTCATAGAATGTATCTTAATATAATGAAAGAAAAAGGTATGATAGAAAAAGTAGGTAATGGTATTTATATAGATTCTAGTAAAATAGAAGATAGTTATTTTGTTTTTAGTTTAGAACTTTCAAATGTGGTTTATTCTCACATGACTGCACTTTATTTTCATGGACTTTCTATCAAAGCACCAAATGATAAATATGATATAACTGTACCTAACAATTATTTTAATTATAAAATAAAAAAACACAATGTTTTTTATGTTGATAAAGATATTTATGAACTAGGTCTTACTGAAGTTAAGACGCCAATGGGAAATAATGTCAGAGTATATGATGTGGAAAGATGTATATGTGATATTATAAGATCTAAAAACAGAATGGATTCAGAGCATATTAAACATAGTATAAAAGAATATATAAAGAGAAAAGATAAAGATTTAGTTAAACTATCTAATTATGCTAAAGAAATGGGAATTAAAGAAGATGTAATGAATTATATAGAGGTATTTTATGAATAGCATGCAATTGAAAGATAAATTAAAAAACATTTCAAAAGAAAAAAATGTAGATTTTAATACATTACTTAGACTTTATATGTATGATAGATTTATAGAAAGGCTATCAGTTAGTAAATATAAAGATAATTTTATCTTAAAAGGCGGATTTTATTTAAGTACGTTATTTGGAGTAGAAAATAGAACTACTATGGATGTTGATATTGCTTTTAGAAATGCAAATTTTAATGAAGAAACAATAGTTAAAATGATTAAAGAAATAGTATCAATAAAAATAGATGATAATACAAAACTTAGTTATTTAGGAATATCACCAATAAGGGATGAAGATGAATATGGTGGTTTTAGAGTTGATATTCAAATTGAAATAGATAATATTAAAGAAAAATTTCATATTGATATAGCTACAGGTGATCCAATTACTCCAAAAGAAATTAATTATAAATATAAACCAATTCTAGGCGATAACTATGTAAAACTATGGGCATACAATATTGAAACAGTATTAGCAGAGAAAGTAGAAACAATTTTAAGTAGAGTAGAATTAAATGGAAGAATGAGGGATTTCTATGATGTCTATTTAATTTATGCAAAAGAATGGGACAGTCTTAATATAGAACATTTTAGAAATGCAATAGAAAAAACCTTCTCCAAAAGAGAATATGTTGGTAATCCATTACTTGTATTAGATTTAATTATGGATAGTAATATATTAAGAGAAAGATGGAAAAGTTATCAAAAAAGATATGAGTATGCAAGCAATATAGGTTTTGATGAAATATTAATTTGTTTAGAAAAGATTATTAATGTATTAGTTCTTGAGACAATTTAGTAGGTGATTTATATTGATAAGAACAATAGAACAAATAAAATTAAATGCAAAAAATGTGGAGAAATAATTGAATCAGCTTATAGACATGATTTTAAATTTTGCAAATGTGGTGCAGTTGCAGTTGGTGGTGGAAAAGATTATTTAAGAAGAGTAGGATATGAAGAAGATTATGAAGAATTATCTGAAATTGAAAAAGACAAAGACAACAAAAAACAATAATTTCCAAAACTTGACTTTATGTCAAATTTAATATACTTGAGTTTGACAGTTTTGAAAGATTAAAACCTTCCATTTCCTTATTTTACAAGGGTTTGAGAGGTTTTTACTATACAAAAAAATTGCGTACTATTTTTCTTTAGCATTACCCAGATAGTTTAAAAAACAATATAAATCATCAATACCTAACAAATTACTTACACCTTCTAGTACCAATATTTTACATATTAACAATACTAAATAATAAGTTAAAAGTATGCTATTATTGTAATAATAAATTTACGCCCCTGTATTAAAATCACTTTTCATTATTGCTTTTATTTAAAATCTGTTTTATACTTAAATAGTAATAATAAGGAGGAGTTTTATGAATTATAATGAAAATGGAAGAAAAACTAAAATAGTAGTTCCAATTATTTTAATTGTAATAGCAATTTTAGTTATTTCTATGTTTATTTTTATCTATTTTAAGAAAGATAAAAAAGAAGACTTACTTAGTTTGAATATTCCAAATGTCGTCTATGCAGGAAATGAGGTTGAATTTTTACCAATTGGAAACGAAGAAGATGATACTGTATATGAATTTATAAGTGACAATAATGAAGTAGCTCAGTTTGAGTATAATACATTATCATCAAACGATTCATCCAATACTATAATTGCTAAAAAGAATGGTAAGACTAAGATTAAAGTTATAGCTACTAGTAATGGTACTGAAATTAGCGTTTATGAAAAAGAAGTTACTGTTTGTTCTTCTTTTGATGATAGTATGTTTTCTAATTCAGATTATAAAGTATCTGTAGGAAAAACTATTGATTTAAATGTTGATTTAAGTAAATATAAAGAATGCTATGATAATCTTACTTATACTAGTACTAATAGTGATGTAGCAACAGTTTCAAAAGAAGGTGTTGTTACTGCATTAACGGAAGGAGTTACTACTATTGAAGTTAGTAATGGTACTAAAACCATTTCTACAAATGTTGAAGTTGTTTCAACATCCACAACAGTCTTAGTTACCGATGTTAAAGTAGATAAGACTTCAATTAGTCTTGAAGAAGAAAAAACTAGTAAAATAAATGCAACTGTATTACCAAGCAATGCTACAAACAAATCTGTTACTTGGAAATCTAGTAATGAAAAAGTTGCAGTTGTTTCAAGCAAAGGAGTAGTTGAAGCAATCGGAGAAGGTAATGCTGTTATTACCGTTACTACTCAAGATGGAAATAAAAGTGCTAATGTAAATGTTACAGTTACTAAAAAGGAAGATAATTTAGATAGCATTTGTAAAAATGCTTTAGAAAAAAGTTCTTCAAAGAAAAGTTATACTTTAACACTATATCAAGCAATTAATATAAAATATTTTAATAATTCTTCAGTAGAAGATTTAGTTACATGGTCTTCAAGCAATCCATCCATTGTTAAAGTAGATAGAAAAGGAAATGTACTTGCCATTGGTACAGGTAAAGCATATGTTAATGTATCATGTAATAACAAAGTATATAATAAAATTGAAATTAATGCTATAAAACGTGATTCAGTTAAAGCAAATAAGATTACACTTAATCCAAGTTCACTTACTATAAACGTTGGTGTTACTAAAAGCGTTAGTGCCACTGTTACACCAAAAAATGCTAGTGTTAAGAATTTGAAATGGGAAAGCTCAGACAATACAATTGCTAAAGTAAATAGTAAAGGCCAAATTACCGGTATAAAAGCAGGTAAGACTAAAATAACAGTATTCACTATTGATGGTTCTGCTACTGCTAGTATGAATGTTATTGTTAAATCAAATGGTAGTACTACTAAACCTTCAACAGATGTTAGTGTAAAAACTATAGATGTTTATCCATCATCAATGGATTTATCAGTGGGATCAACTGGATATATAGACGCAATAGTTTTACCAGAAAATGCTTCAAATGATAAGATTTTATATACTAGTAGTAATACTAAAGTAGCTACTGTTAATAAATATGGTACTGTAAAAGCCATTGGAGCAGGTACTGCTGTTATAAAAGTTTCTTCTGCTGCCAATAGTAAACTTTATAAGAAAGTTACAGTTCGTGTAAAAGATTCAAACACTAGTTCAAGTACTAGTTTAAACAAATCAATTTCATGTACTACTATATTTAGAGATGCTAACGATAAGAAGATAACAAATACTAATAATATTAATACTTCAGAAATTTCAATTGAAGTAGAATGTACTGGAAAAAATACTAATATATCAAATGTTCTATTTAAAACCAATACTAGTGCAATGAATAGTTCTAGTGTTAGAGAAAATAGAGTTAGTAATAAAAAGTTTATGAAATATGGTATTATATATAATAAAAATAATACTAAAAAAGGAAACCATATTCTTACTGTGACTGCTACCGATACATCAGGAGAATCTTATAGATTTACAAGCTCCATTACAATAGTGGGCGATGGTACTACTACAACACCAAGCACTCCATCAACAAATTCAAAAACTGATTCAAAAACTGAAAATTCAACTAGTACAAGCGATTGTCCTAAGATTAAAAGAGTTAATTCTACAACTAGCAATAGTTCTATAACATTTAATGCTTATATTTCAAAAGAAGCCAAGAGTGTTAGTGTTAGAATTACTAATTTAACAAAAGGTACAACATTTACTAAGAAAATGACTAGTGCTGGAAGTGGTAGTGATTTCTATCATTATAGTTATACATTATCTAGTATAAAAGATAATAAATATGAATGGACTGTTATAGTTGAAGATGGTAGTTGTTATAGTCAAAGTAATACTTATACTAGAACATCTAAATAAATAAATTAAAACACCTTATAGGTGTTTTTTCTATAATTTTATTGTATTTTGCACTATTTTGTGGTATACTTTACAAGTCACATATAAGAGGTGGTAAAATGAATAAAGAAGAAAAAATTATTAATATAGCAGTAGTAGCGCATGTCGATGTAGGAAAAAGTACTTTAGTAGATGCATTACTATCACAATGTGGTGCATTAGAAAAAGATACTGGTGAACAACAAATAATGGATAGTAATGATTTAGAAAAAGAAAGAGGAATTACTATTTATTCAAAAAATTGTTCTGTTAGATATAAAGACTATAAAATTAACATAGTGGATACCCCAGGACATGCTGACTTTTCAAGTGAAGTAGAACGTATTATTAAAACTGTTGATACAGTTATTTTACTTGTTGATTCAGCTGAAGGAGTTATGCCTCAAACTAGATTTGTACTTCAACAAGCCTTAAAACAAAATTTAAACCCTATTTTATTTATAAATAAGATTGATAAAAAAGATGCAAGAATTGATGAAGTAGTAAATATGACATTTGATTTATTTGTAGAATTAGATGCAAACGATAAACAATTAGACTTTCCAATTGTATATGGAATAGCACGTTCTGGTATAGCTAAACTTAATTTAGAAGATGAATCAAATGATATAACTCCACTTTTAGACACTATTATTTCTCATACTGATGTTTATACAGGTAATGAAGAAGATCCGTTACAACTTCAAGTATCATCACTAGAATATGATGATTATTTAGGAAGAATGGGTATTGGTCGTATAACAAAAGGTATTTTAAAAAGTGGTAGTATGGTTGCTATTAGTAAAAATGATGGTACTGTTATAAACAATCGTGTTGGTAAGATATTTGTAAATGAAGGAATTAAGAAAAAAGAAGTTAGCTCTGCTAAATACGGAGAAATAGTTACTGTACAAACAAGTCCAGACATTCACGTCGGAGATACTATTTGTGATATAAATAATGTTAATCCACTTGATCCTATTGAAATAGAAGAACCAACTTTATCAATGAACTTTGTAGTTAATTCAAGCCCATTCGCAGGAAGAAGTGGTAAGTATTTAACCAATAGACACATTAAAGAAAGACTAGATAGAGAACTTGAAACTAATGTTGGGTTAAAAGTAGAACCCCTTACTAATTCTGATGGATATAAAGTATCAGGACGTGGTGAACTTCATTTATCTATTTTACTTGAAAGAATGAGAAGAGAAGGTTATGAATTATCTGTTTCTAAACCAGAAGTACTTTATAAAGAAATAAATGGTACTAAAATGGAACCATATGAAAAAGTAATAATAAATGTTCCTAATGATTACAGTGGTACTGTTATAAATGATTTAAATGAAAGAAAAGGAATTATGGAAGAATTATCTAATAATGAAAACTATACCAAAATAGTATTTTCCGTTCCTACTCGTGGTTTAATTGGATACCGTAGTAACTTTATTACTAATACTAAAGGCGAAGGAATTATGGTAAGAAGTTTTGATGAATATAAACCATACGCTGGAACTATTAAAGGTAGAAAAAACGGTGTACTTGTTTCATGCGAAAATGGTACTACTATGGCATATTCATTATTTAATTTAAGCGATCGTGGTACAATGATCGTAGGTCCATCAGTTGATGTATATGAAGGTATGATAATAGGTATTCATAATAGAGATAATGATTTAAATGTTAATCCATGTAAGAATAAACAACTTACTAATACAAGAGCAGCAGGTAGTGATGAAGCATTAACTTTAATAAATCCTAAGAAGTTTACCCTTGAAGAAGCATTAGAATTTATCGAAGACGATGAATATGTTGAAATAACTCCTGATGCTATAAGATTAAGAAAGAAAATATTAGATGAAAAAGAAAGATATAGAGTTCAATCTAAGAACTAATATCTTTTTTTCTTGTAATTTATTACCTATTTGTTTTATAATAAGATTATGAAGAAAGAACTAGAAATTTATGAACAATTATTAAATGAAAAAAGTTTTAAAGAAATCAATCCATCATTTATATCTTATTTTGAATATACGAATGAAAAAAATAAAAATTTATCTAATCAAATTACTTTAAAACAATTTACTAATGAAATAAATAGTAATAAAAAAATACTTATTAAAAGTTTAGATAAAATAAAAAAACAATATATTTATAATAGTGATATCCATGGAATAGATCATAATATAAGAGTTAGTTTATATGGATACTATATAGGATTAAAATATAAATTAGATAAATGTGATATGAAATTACTTCTTGAAGCTTGTAAATATCATGACATTGGAAGAATAAATGATATTGAAGATGATCTTCATGGCTTCAGAAGTGCTAAAAAACTTGAATCATTTGAAAGACTTAATAAAAATGATATGAAAATATTATCTGCGATGGTTACATATCATAGTGTTGATGATGAATTATTCTTAAACATTGCTAAGATATATGATATTAATGATTTAGAAAGATTAAGAATACTTTGTAATATTCTAAAAGATTCTGATGCACTTGATAGAGTTCGTGGCTGTGGATGGGGTCTTAATACTAAATATTTAAGAACAGATATATCTAAGGAAATGATATATTTATCATATGAATTATTATATAATTATCAAGATATAAAAAGTAAAAGGAGAGAGTATGATGGAAGATAAAGATATAGTTATATATTTATTAGAACTAAAGAAAAAATATAAGAATAAGTTTTACATAGTCCTAAAAGCAATAGTATTATTTTCATCATCATATATGGTTTCTAATTTATTATTTGATTTTGATTTTAAAGAAGCAATGGAATTTTATTTGACACTTCAATGTCTTAATGAATTAGAAAGGCAAAACATTCTTTCCAAAATAGATGATGAGTTAGAGTTATATGAAGATCTTATTGATCATGAGGATACTGAGAAGAAATTAGTTAGAGTTTGATTTGTTAAAGACTTAGGTCTTTTTTTAGTACATAATTTGATAATTCTTTTTAATTATAAGTAGTATAATATTTATGAAAAAATATAAAAAATGTACATTTTAAGCAATTTCAGGAGAAAATATCTCTTAAAACTTTACTTTTTTATAAAAAAGTGCTAATATTGTGATTAGAAAGGATGGTGTTATTATGTTATTACAATTTAAGTTTAAAAATCATAAATGTTTTTATGATGAGACCTTTTTAGATTTAATGACTACACAAGAAAAAAGGCATATTGAGTCTACTTTTAATATTAATGGTAATAATATTTTACCAGTTGTTGCTATTCATGGTGCAAATGCATCTGGAAAAAGTAGTGCACTTGAAGCATTAGACTTTATGTTTTCTTTTATTAGATTTTCTAATAGAATGGATATTAATAATGATTTACCAACTAATCCATTTGTATTTAGTAAAAAAGGAATTGAAGAGAATAGTGAGTATGAAGTGTCTATTTGCTTAGGAGATAATGAATATCGATATGGTTTTTCATTAAATAAAAGTAAAATTAGTGAAGAATGGCTATATACTAAGAAGTTTGCATTAAATACTAAAGCAAAAGAGAAAATGATTTTTGAAAGACAAAATAATAAAGTTTTGTTTGGAAAACAATATAGTAAATATGAAAAGATTTGGAGTTTATTTGGTAATGATGCTAATCTAAATACAAGTAAGTTATTAGTATTAAGTAGTGTTGCTATGAAAGAAGAATCAGGTATACTAAGGGATTTATATGATTATATTTGTAAGTTTGATTTTAGAATTGAAAGTGAGTTTAGAAAAGCAAGTATTGATATATTAAATCAAAATGATTCTGTTTATAATAAGTTTCAAAAGATTCTTCGTGATTTTGATCCTTGTTTATTAGGAATTAGAATTGATGCCATTGATACTGATGAGGGTAAAAAATATAACATCAGTGGTGTGCATAAGAATATTGATGATCCAAAAAGAGAAATACTTATTCCATTACATAGAGAATCAAATGGTACTATTCGTATTTTTAATATTATGCCTGCAATTTTGAAAAACCTTGAAACTGGCGGTTTATTATGTATTGATGAAATTGATGTAAAGTTGCACCCATTATTATTTAGAAAGATTGTTCAAATGTATATGGACAGATCTATTAATAAAAATAATGCTCAATTAATTTATACAGCTCATTCAACATTTTTATTTAATAGTAATAATTTAAGAAGAGATCAATTATATTTAGTTGATAAAGATGAGTTTGGAAAATCAACACTTTATTCACTTTCTGAGTTTAGAAATTTACGTGCTGATTCTGATTATGAAAAGAAATATCTTTCTGGACAATTTGGCGCAATTCCATACGAAAAATAGGGGTTATTATGGGTAGTGATAATTTACATATAAAAAGAACAACAGAAAGAAAGAAAAGACAGGAAAATGTACTAAGACAAAAATCAAGTAATTAGTTAATTATTTGCGAGGGAACTAAAACTGAACCAAATTATTTTGAAAGAGCAGTTGATGAAATAAATAAGAAAATTGATAATGAATATAAGTTAAAAGTAAAAGTTGTTGGAAAGGGTATGAATACAAAGTCTTTGGTTAAAGCAACAGATTTACAAGTTAGAATAGATAAATATTCTACATCAATTGTTCCATATGGAAAAATATTTGTTGTATTTGATAAAGATAGTTTTGATTCAAATGATTTTGATGAGGCAATAAAAATGTGTAATGATAATGGTTATATTCCTTTATGCTCAAATCAAGCTATTGAGTTTTGGTTTTTACTTCATTTTCATTATATATGTTCAAAAATGAATAGAACTGAATATGCTATGAAGTTAAATGAATATTTTAAAAGCAAGGGTTTGAATTATCAATACAAGAAAAATGATAATGATCTGTATAATCTTTTGTGTGAATATGGATCGTTAGATAAAGCAAGAAAAAATGCAAAAAGAATTAGTGATGAGCATTTATATGATAAGCCATCATTATCGGAAAGTTGTACACAAGTCTATAAGTTTTTTGATGAGGTTGATGAAAGACTTAAGGAATTGGAATAGAAATATTTTATTTAACTTATAAATCTTTAGACTAGGCAGTCTAGAGATTTTATTTTTCTATTGAATATGAAAAAATATTATGATAAAATATCTATAGTAGGTGGTCTTATGAGTAAGAGTACAATTTATATTATTAGTGCAATTGCTTTAATAGTTTTAATATTTATATTTTTTATTATATATAGACTAAGTAGTTTAAAAAGACTAAAAAATAAAGAAATGGAGTTAGAAAAACAAAGAAATCTTATTGTTAGTACTCCAATTATGTCTGAACTTGCTAAAATAGAAATTATTTTAAAAAATGAAAAACTAGAAGAAAAACTTAAACAATGGCAAGAAAGATATGAAGTAATAAAGAATGAAAGATATAATGTTATTACTGATAAATTATTAGAATTAGATGGTTTAATTGAAGAAAAAAACATAAAAGAAGCTAAAGAAAAAGCAGTAGATTTAGAAATGGAAATATATAAACTTCGTGTTACTACTGATAACTTACTTGATGAAATACGTGAAGTTACTATGAGTGAAGAAAGAAATCGTGCCATTGTAACTAAACTAAAGTCTAGATATAGAGATTTAGAAAGAACTTTTAATAATAATTCAAGTGCTTATCAAGAAATATATAATAATGTAGAGTTACAATTTGAAAATATTGAAAAGAAGTTTCAAGACTTTGAAGATGTAATGGAAAATAATGAATATGATGAAGTTGTAAAAGTAGTGCGTGTTTTAGATGAAATGATTGCACATATTGGAGTAGTAGTAGAAGAAACTCCTGATCTTATTTTACTTATTAATAAAATTATTCCAACTAGAATAAAAGAAATAAGAGATGCTTATTCTAAGATGATTTCTAAAGGATATCCCCTTGGATATTTACAAGTAGAATATAATCTTAATACTATTGAAGAAAAAACAAAAGAAACATATGATAGACTTAAGATGTTAAATCTTACTGATAGTATGTTTGAATTAAAAACTTTTCTTAGTTATTTAGATAACTTAATGAATGATTTTGATAATGAAAAAAGAAGTCGTAAGATATTTGATGAGACCGCTAAAACATTTAAATATAAGATAGAAAAAGTTAATAAGATAGTAGCAGATATATATTCACAACTTGATGATATAAAAAGTATGTATAACTTAAATCAAGATGATTTAAATGATTTAGAAGTAGTTAATAGAAATCTATTTGATGCTAATAATGAATTTAATAAAATGATTAAAGATTTAAAAAGTAAAAAAGAATCATACTCAGTACTAAAAGATAGAATACTTAATCTTTCTATGAGATTTGAACATATTGAAGAAGATTTAAATGATTGTTTAAAATCTTTAGGAAGTATGCATGATGATGAAGTAAGAGCAAGAGAACAACTTGAAGAAATTACTGAACTATTAAAAAAATGTCGTAGTAAGATTAGAAATTATAAATTACCAATTATATCAAATAATTATTTTGTAGAGTTAAGTGAAGCAAATGATGCTATTTATGAAATAGTTAAAGAATTAGAAAAAACTCCAATTACTATTAAAACACTTAATATAAGAGTAGATACAGCTAGAGATTTATCACTTAAATTATATAGCACTACCAATGAAATGATTAAAACTGCTAAACTTGCTGAAATGACCATTGTATATGGAAATAGATATAAACCTATGGATGACGATATAGAACATGGTCTTGATGTAGCAGGACAATTATTCTTTAAAGGAAATTATAAGAAATCTTTAGAGACTGCTATTGCAGCAATAAATATAGTAGAACCTGACATCTATAAAAAGATGTTAAATGTATATAAAGATGAATAAAGGAGATGTTAATATGAACAAATATTCGTCATGGGGGGGGGCAAAATACTTATAAAATAAACCCTTTATTTAAAGATATAAAAGAATATAATAAATATCTATTATCATTAATAGGTATTTTTGTGCTTTTACTAACAGGTATTATTTCATACAATTATACAAACACTTCTTATGCAAAATGGAACAGTAGTGTAGAATCAAATAATGTTTTGAAGTTGAGCGTTAAAAGTAATAATAAACCTAATGCACCAGCATTAACAAGTAATATGATACCAGTATATTATGATGAAACAAATGAAGTATGGAGAAAAGCAGATTCTACAAATAAAAATAATAAATGGTATGATTATGATAATAAGATAT
>CAZVVV010000008.1:0-13526 GCA_964630725.1 uncultured Muribaculaceae bacterium | reverse complement strand
ATTAAAAATGTTTTTTCTTTTCCTAATACCTTTGTTTTTTGTTCATCTGTTAGATTTTTTGTGTTTACAAAGTATGATGTTGCATTGCTAGTTGATATTGTTTCTTTGATGTTATCGTAAGATTGATTTTCTTCTCCAAAGTATACTACAAAATCTTTTCCTTCTTCGACTAACTTAGTGTATTCATCATATGTTATTTCTTGTAATGTTTTTTTAGTTAAGCATGTTGATAGGATGAATAGTCCTACAAGTATAATTATAATGATTGCCACGAATATAACAGTGTTTTTATTTTTTTTCATAAACTTTTTCATATTGTTACCTCCTGATATAATTTTATCATTATTTGGTGGTTAAGTAAAGAAAAAGCATTATATTGTCGAAATAAATGTGCATAAATTAATGTGTAATTTGCTTTTTAAAGTATTTAAAAAGTGGCAATTGTCTGTATTGGTTGTAGAGTTATGCCACTTTTATATAATTTATTTTTCAGATAATGGTTTTGTTTGTTGTAGTTTTTCGTAATAGATTGCAAATGCTGTGTTGCAGTATGGAACTACCCATATGCATAGGATACCTAGTGTTAAGACACAAAGAATGTACCATCCTAGAAAACTAAGATTGAATACAAAATAGTCCCATTTGTATCCTTTCATTAGTTGCCAACTCTTCTTTAATCCATCCATTGCATCTTCTTCTTTGTTGTCTGCGATTATGTAGTAAAACATTGAAAATCCTAGTGTTAAAATGATTCCTGGTACTATTAATAGAACGTATCCAATTGAAGTAAATATGCTTATAAGAATGTTGCCTAGTATTATTGTTGCCCATTTTTCTTTTAGGGTTGGTAGTGTTTCTTTGAATGATTTGAATTTTCCTGTTCTTATAAAGTTAAGTATATACTTGTAATAACATACTATAAATAGTGATTGAAGCATTGTGATTATTATTGAGTAGATGTTGCCTGCTGCTGTGATGTCACCGCTTGATGTTATTGTTTCAACTCCTGCTGCTTTTACGATTAGTGATATTATGCTTGTTATTACTCCCCATATTAGTAATGGTACCCAAATATTTAGTTTATTGTTTTTATATTTTGCTTTTGCCTCTTCTTTTATTTCTTTTCTATTCATATTTTTTTACCTCCTATGGTTAAAGTATATAACAATTAAATAAAAAAATAAAGCATTGCCTTATTTTTTTATTGCTTTTCTTATTTTTTTGTTTTATTTAGTTTGTAGTTTGAACATATTGTTTCATCTTTGTCTGTCGCTTCGTTTTTTTGATTTTGAATTTCTATTTCTTTAAGATTACACATGTTACAATCGCAGTTACAGTGTTCGCATGTATGAACATCGCATTTTATTATTTGTTTTTTATTCATTAATATCACCCTTTTTATTATTGACAATACTTCATTTTTTATACTTTAATCGTATTAATTTTGAAAAACTTGCAATAAAAGGAAGTGCTGGTGTTCCGCTTCTATAGATTGTAGTGGATTTCCCTCCATGGAATATTGGTTCTAAAACGATGTTTTTATTTTTTATTAAGCATCCAAATCCTTCGAGTGAATTGTCTTCGATTGTTATTAAATCAATATTGTTATAATTTATTTCTTTGTAGTTATTTGATAGGTCTATGTGATAGTAGCATTTTTTTTCTTTTAAAAAGTTGCTTACTTCATTTATATTTTCAATATTTGAAATGCTTACTAAAATTGTATTGTTGTCTATTAGATTGTTTAATTTTGTTATGTCTACTTTATTGTTTGTTGTATTGATTGTTCTTATTTCAAATGATGAATGTTTTAGTGGAAGTAAAATTGTATCATCTTCGTTTGAACTTATGATGACATTTTTATTTTTATGAAGTGCATCTAATCCAAAAATTGTTAAGTTGTTGGATTCACATTTTCCACTTGTGTATATGATTTCTTTATCTTTTAGATTTAGTATGTCTAATATTTGTTTGGTTGAGGCAATTTCAAGTTGTTTAGATTTAGTTCCTAGTTTATGTAGTGAATTACTATTTCCGATGTATTCTTGTGATACTTTTATAAATGTTTCTAGTATTTTATTATTCATTTGTGATCACCTCGATTGATGAGATTAGTTTGTCAATGTCTTGTTGTGTAGTTAAGTATGATAGACTTATTCTGACGCTGGTTTTTGCTTTTTCTAGATTTTTTGTTAGTGCATAGACTGCTTGGGAATAGTCATTTGTACTGGAGCAGGCGCTTTTTGTGGATATTAAGATGTCATCCATTTCTAGTCTATGTAAGAATGTTTCTGGTTTGTAGTTTTTGATGCTTATGTTTAAAATATGTGGTATACAGTTGTCATTGCTATTTATCGTAATGTTTTCGTTTTTTAGATTTTTTATTTTTTCTTTTAAATATGTGTTTAGTTTTTTTACGTATTCATATTGGGCTTTGTTTTCAAATTGTAGTTCTAATGCTTTTGTAAATGATTTTATAAGTGCGTAGTTATATGTCCTTGTCCCGTATAAAATTGGTATTAGTTCTAAATCTTTTTTTGTTAAAAGGACTCCGATTCCTTTTAGTCCAAAGAATTTGTGTGATGTAAAGCTTATCATGTCACAGGTTGAAAAATCAATGTTAACTTTTCCGATGCTTTGGGTCATGTCGCTATGAAATATTATATTTTTTTTGTTTAGAACTTTGCCTATTTCTTGTATTGGTTGTAAAAGTCCTGTTTCACTGTTTACTGAAGCAATTGTTACTAGTATGGTTTTGTTTGTTATTAATTTTTTCAAATGATTGATGTCTACTACTCCATTGATTAGGTTTACATAGTCTATGATGAATCCTTTTTTTTCATAGTATGATAGGCATTCATTTATTGATGAGTGTTCTAGTTTAGTTGTAATGATATGGTATCCTTTTTCTTTATATTTATTTAGGATTCCACATATTGCAGTGTTGTTTGATTCTGTCGAACCGGATGTATAGGTTACGTCCATGTTTGTTTTTAATAATGCTTTTAATTTTTCTTTTTCTTGTGCTCCCAATAAATCGGTATATTTTGTTTCACCATATTTAGAAAATTCTTTTAGAATGGCTTCGTTTACCGGTGTTGTAGCACTGTAATCAAAATATAACATATAAATCACCATGTACTATATTAACATTTTTTGTTTTTTTTTGCAAAAGTTGTTGACAAATTGATTTGTTTTGGTATAATTATATTTGCCTACATTTCTTGTAGTTGTTAGTGCAGATGTAGTTTAATGGTAGAACCTCAGCCTTCCAAGCTGACTACGTGGGTTCGATTCCCATCATCTGCTCCATTTAAAAATACAGGGCTTAGTAATTTTACTGAGTTCTTTTTTTATACCCACGTAGGCTGCTTGAAAAGCAGGTTCTCACCTTGTTTTACAAGACCATTAAACTACATTTTTAATCTTTGATTAAAATTAAAAAGATGATTATCTATTGTCATCTTTTTCTGCACTAATTTTCTTTATAATTTGATTATTTCTATACCATAGAATTTGATCTGTTAAATTATACCATTTGATTTGAACATTGTATCTACATTTTTCATATTTGCTATTGTAATTTAGATTTCTTGATTGAGGTTGTATAAATAATGGGCCAATATGAAGTCCTGTTGTTTTTATATTTAGGTATTCGTATATTATTTCTTTTACTTCTTTTTCTGTTAGATAGAAAAAATTGTTTGTTGAACCTATTATTATTGCATCTACTCTTTTGAATTTTTTACTTCTTCCTTGTAAAATAAATCTTTCAATACATTTTTCTACGAATTCTTTATTGTTAAATTTTTGATTCAAATAATCTATATCTTTTTGATTTTGTTCTTTATATTCATTAACGCTTATTCTTGTTTTTCCTGTGCCATTTTTTGTATTGTCTGCATAATGAAAATATAAGTATTTTTCTATAACTTCTTTTGAAAAATGATTTGCTATTAAAAAATGAATAAATTCAGAAATTGGTTCTAAATGGAATGAGTTTTTGTCTCCAATTTTTAAACTTAGATTTTTTTCTATATTTTTTATTGTAATTATTATGTCTGTTTTATCCTTTTCTTTGTTTTTGGTTGCATATACTATATCGTTTTCGTCAATATTGTCGTATAACGTATTTATTAGTTCTTGCATTAATGGGTTTAATTGTCTTATTTGTTTTTTGTTCAAATAGTTTATGTAGATGAGTTCATTTTTTATACCTTTATTTATCATATTATTTCTCCTTTCATATATATAGAACGCATATTTTTATAAAATTCCTAAGTTTTTTGATTTTTTATTTGAATAAATTAAAAACAGGATTTCTCCTGTTTAAAGTTTTTTATTAATTAGTTTTATGTATAGTATTAAGTAAGATATTGATATTAAAAAGCCTCCGATTATATCACTTACGTAGTGTACTCCTAGATAGATTCTACTTATGCCTATTGCTATAATTAATAATGATAGAATTATGATTAGTATTGTTTTTAGGTATTTATTTTTGATATTTTTATATATTAAGTAAATTAGAAAACCGTAGAATGCCATGCTAACCATTGAGTGTCCTGATGGAAAGCTATAGCCTGTTTCGTTTATAAGTCTAAATTCTGTTGGTCTTGGTCTTCTTAGAATGGATTTTAGTATTTGATTTAGTATTGAGATTGTTACTAAGTTGGTTAGGGTTAGAAGGCCTATTTTTTTATTTTTTACTATTATTAGTAGTAGTATTGTTATTGTTATTAAGCATGTTGCTCCGCCAAAGTTGGTTATTATTTTCATGTATGGAGTTATAGTGTCTTTAATGAAGTGTTTTCTTAATATGTTGTAGAATGTTATGTCTTGTTTCATTATTTGATATTCAAGAACGTTTTTGGTTAGAGTTAGAAAGAGTATTAAACAAATTAGAAATAGTATCCATTTATAATTAGTTTTTATTATATTTATTATTTTTTTAGTCATTTTAGCCTTTTTATTTTATTAGTTTATTTCTATTAATTTGTATTTTCTAGATCCAAAGTCTAATTTGTCTGATGCTTCAATTGTGTGGATTCCGTTTTGTCTTTCTATTCTTTCGATTAAATGGACTTTTCCTTTATCGTTCGAATTATATATTAAGTCTATGCAAGCTTGGTCTATAGCGATTGGGTCTGTGCTTGCTAGTATTCCTATGTCTTTCATGCATGGGTCTTCTGCTACAGCGCAGCAATCACAGTCTACTGACATGTTACACATTATATTTATGTATGCAATATTGTTTTTGAACATGTTGTGTACAGATGAGGCGGCGTCGGCCATTGATTCTAGAAATTTGTCTTGTTCTGGTAGATTATTCCATAGTTCTGTTGGGTCTTCTGATGCTCCTGCTGTGTGGATGTATGTTTTTCCTTTTGTTGATGCGCATCCAATTGATAATTGTTTTAATGCTCCTCCATATCCTCCCATTGGATGTCCTTTAAAGTGTGAT
Organism: uncultured Muribaculaceae bacterium; assembly: GCA_964630725.1. Lineage (GTDB taxonomy): Bacteria > Bacillota_I > Bacilli_A > RF39 > UBA660 > JAEDJI01. Next base: position 8,062 of record CAZVVV010000008.1, on the reverse strand, counting down.
AGGACAAGCATTGAGTCATAGTTTTTTATGTTTTTTCCTAAGTAGTTTTTTTTGATTACTTTTCCGTTTGGTATATCAATTTCTAAATCACCAGTTTCATCCATAATATCGACGTCAAAGTATTTAGTCCAGTTGTGTTCACTTATTAGTTTTTTATGTTTTTTGGTTGTATTTCTTGCTCCTTCGTATGCTGTATTGCATTCTACTACAGTACCATTTACTTTGTCTATTATTGGTTTTACGAATTCTGGCTTGATGTAGTTTTGATTTCCTTGTTCTCCTGAGTGTAGTTTTACTGCGACTTTTCCTTTTAGTTCTAAATTTAGTGTTTCATATATTTTAATTAAATTTTCTTGTGTTACTCCTTTTATGAAATAGACTTTTTCCATGTTAACATTCATTCCTTTCTTTTTGCTCAAGGTACAAATAGTGATGAAAACTGCTTTGTTTTTAAGACTATTTTTCCTTTTTTGTTTATATATATAGTATAATACTTTTTTTATTTTTTTAATAGAAAAAGATGATTTAAATTTTATCATCTTTATAGTTCAAATTGTGAATTGTATAGATTTGCATAGAAACCTTTTTGTTTTATTAGTTGTTTATGGTTTCCTGTTTCTATTATGTTTCCATCTTTCATGACTAGGATTAAGTCAGCATTTTTTATAGTTGATAGACGATGAGCAATTATGAATGATGTTTTTCCTTTTGTTAGTTTGTCCATTGCTGTTTGTACTAGTTCTTCTGTTCTTGTATCGACGTTGCTTGTTGCTTCGTCTAGTATTAAGAATGGAGAGTTTTCTATCATAGCTCTTGCTATTGTGATTAATTGTTTTTGTCCTGATGATATGTCATCGTTGCCTGTTACTGGTGAGTTGTATCCTTCGGGTAGTGTTTTTATGAAGTGGTCTATTCCTACTTCTTTACAGACTTCTGATATTTGTTTATCTTCGATGTTTTTTCTATTGTAAATAATATTTTCTTTAATGGTTCCTTCGAATAACCATGTGTCTTGAAGAACCATAGTAAATAGTTCGTGTACGTTTTGTCTTGATAGTTCTTTTGTATCTATATTGTCAATTTTTATAGTTCCTCCGTTTATTTCATAGAATCTCATGAGTAGGTTAACAATGGTAGTTTTTCCTGCGCCAGTTGGTCCTACTATGGCGACTTTTTGGCCTGACTTTATTTTGACACTAAAGTTGTTTATTGTTGGTTTATCGTTTCCATCGTATGTAAAGATAACGTTTTGGAATTCGATGTTTCCTTTTACTTTTTCTTTGTCTAATTTGTGTTTTGGATTTTCTTTTTTCATTTCTTGTTCATCAATGAATTCGAATACTCTTTCTCCTGCGGCTGCTGTTGATTGAAGGCTGGTCATTGCTTGAGCAATTTGTGTAAGTGGAGATGTGAACATTCTAACGTATGTCATGAAGGCTATTATTACACCGAATGTTATTTTATCGTTTATTGTTAATAATGCTCCGACTATACATACTGCTACGTATCCGAAGTTGCCAATGAAGGACATCATAGGAGGCATTAGTCCTGATAGGAATTGACTTTTTTGATTTGATGTTTTTAATTGTTTGTTTAGTTTATCAAATTCTTTTTTTGTATATTCTTTTGCATTGCTTACTTTTACAACGTTTATACCAGTGTATATTTCTTCAATATGACCGTTTAGTTGGCCTAGTCTTTTTTGTTTTTCATTGAAGTATTTTTGTGATTTTGACATAACAATCATCATTAGGACAAAACCTAGTATACTGGATAGTATCGCTGTTATGGCCATAATCCAATTAGTTATGAACATCATTATTATTGTACCAATGAATAGTGTTATTGAACTTACTAGTGTTCCTAGTGATTGGTTCATTGTTTGTCCTATTGTGTCTACGTCGTTTGTTACTCTTGATAGGATATCTCCGGTTTGATGTTTATCAAAGTATTTAAGTGGAAGTTTGTTTATTTTTTTTGTTATTTTTGTTCTTAAATCTTTTGCAAACTTATTTGATACTATTGACATTACTATTCCTTCGAATAGATTGAATATTGCACTTATTGCGTATAGAATTACTAAAAAGATTGTTATTGTTTTTATTTTTTCTATATTCATTTTAGGACTTATTACTGTTTTTATTGATTCTGGTAGTTCATCTATTGTTTTATACAGGTCATTGGTGTTTGTATTTTTTGTTAAGTCTTTTGTCTTTTCTATATATTGTTGTTGGTCGATTATTGAAATAGTTGTGTTATCAATAGTTATTTCTTGTAGCATACCATTTTGATAGTTTGTAGCTATTTTTTCATTTAATTCTTTCATGTTTTCTTGGTTAACTATTAATCCTTCGCTGATGGTGTCTGTTAGTTCTTTTAGTTTGTCTGGGGCGAATAGTGATAGGACTGATCCTAGTGCTGAGAGGATAAGTGAGATTATTACTAAGACTTTGAATGGTTTTAATTCTTGTAGAGTTCTTATTATTGATTTTTTAAAGTCTTTTGCTTTTTCAAATTGCATTTCATTTTGTTGTTTTGGAGTGTTTTCTTTGTTTTTACTCATGTTCTAATTCCTCCTTTGAAAGTTGTGATAGTGCTATTTCTTTGTAGACTTTACATGTTTTTAGAAGTTGTTTATGTGTTCCTATTCCTACGCATTTGCCTTGATCTAGCACTAGTATTTTATCAGCGTTCATGATTGTTCCTATTCTTTGCGCTACAATTAGATTGGTTGCATTTTTTGTATGTTTTTTAAGTTCGTGTCTTAGTATTTTTTCTGTGTTGTAGTCTAATGCTGAAAATGAGTCATCAAAAATGTATATTTCTGGTTTTCTTGCGATTGCTCTTGCGATTGCTATTCTTTGTTTTTGTCCACCGGATATGTTTGTTCCTCCTTGAGCAATGTCTGATTCGTATTGCTTATCCATTTTTAGAATGAATTCTTCTGCTTGAGCGATTTTTATTGCTTCTTTTACTTGTTCTTTTGATATTTTTCCATGTTTGTTTTTTCCGTATGCTACGTTTTCTGATACTGTTTTACTGAACATTACTGCTTTTTGTGGTATGTATCCTAGTTTATTGTATAGTGATTCTTCAGTGTATTCTTTTACGTTTATTCCATCGATTAGAATTTCTCCTTCGGTTGCATCATAGAATCTAGGAACTAGGTTAATTAGGGTTGATTTACCGCTTCCTGTTGAGCCAATGAATGCTACTGTTTCTCCGTTTTTAGCAACGAATGAAATGTTTTCTAGAACGTATTCATCTGCTCCAGGATATTTGAAGCTTACATTTTTGAATTCTACTTCTCCTTTTATTTCTGTTTCTTTTATATTTTTTGTTCCTTCTTTTATAGTGTTTTCTGTTTCTAGTACTTCGTTTATACGTTTTATTGAAACGCTTGCTCTTGGATAAATCATGAAGATCATTGATAGCATTAAGAATGACATTACTATTTGCATAGCATAGCTTGAGAATACAACCATATCAGTAAATAATGGAAGTTTATCTATCATTTGAGCTTCTTTTATAATATAGGCTCCGACAAAGTAAATTGCAAGTGTTAATCCGTACATTATTAAGTACATTATTGGAGACATGAATGACATTGCTTTTTGAGTAAATAGTTGAATGTCAGTAAGTTCATTGTTTGTTTTTTCAAATTTATCTTCTTGGTATTTTTCAGCGTTGAATGCTCTTATTACACGGATACCTTTTATGTTTTCTCGTGTTTTATTATTTATTTGATCTGTTAGTTTTTGAACTTTTTTAAATTTTGGCATGACTATTGTTACTAGTATTGTAATCATGATTAATAGAATTAGGACTGCGACTGCGGTTATAGCGCTCCATTGCCAACTTTTATTTAGTATTTTGGCTATGGCCCAGATTGCTGTGATTGGTGCTTTTATTAGCATTTGAAGTCCCATAGATATAATCATTTCTACTTGTGTAACGTCGTTGGTTGTTCTAGTGATTAGACTGCTTGTTTGGAATTTTTTTATTTCATTCATTGATAGGTTTTGGACTTTATCAAATAGTTTTTCTCTTATGTTTAATGAGAAGTTTGATGATAGTTTAGATATTATGTATCCTGTTGCTACAGCGGATACTAAACTACCGAATGCACATTGAAGCATGTATGATCCGTTTAATATGATGTCATGCATTTTACTTCCTTCAGTTTGAACTAGACTTGTGATTGTTGACATGTAGTCTGGTATTTTTAGTTCCAGGTATACTTGTAAAGCGATTAGTCCAATTACTAGTATTATTGATATTATGTCTTTTTTCTGCATATTTTTTAATATTTTTAACATTTTATTCCTCCTTATGTTCTATGTTTTTTATATTACTAAGTATTTTATGATATAGTTTGTCTAGTGTTTCTTTTTCTTCTTTTGTGAAGTCTTTGAAAATCATCTTATTAAATTGTTCTTTTTGTTTTTTTAGTTCATTTACTACTTTTTGTCCTTTTGATGTCACTAATAGTCTTGTTGCTTTACCATCTGGTATTTTTTTTATGTATCCTTTAGATGATAATTGTTCTGTTGATAGTGACACGTGTGATTTTGAAAAAAGAAATTCATTTACAATATCTTTTGCTGTATTTTTAGTATTTTCGCTTAGGTAGATTAATATAATTACTTCATTATTAGTTAGATTATATTTTTTCATGATATTGGCACAAAAGTATTTAAAAGTTTTTTCAAAATGATGTCTGTGTAGACTCATTGCATCGTTTTCCATTGCATTCACCTTTCTTAGTTCAATTTTGAACCTTTATTAGTATAGTACTTCTTGTTGGGATTGTCAAATGTTTTTTGACAAAAAAAGAATTAGTATTTCTACTAACTCTTATGTTTTTATTCTTCATTGTCATATTGAAATAATGATTTTATATCTTCTTCAGTCAGACTAGAGATAATATTTTGATCTCTATCTTCTCCCTCGATTAGGGTTTCTGCGAGTAATTTTTTCTTGTTTTGAAGTTCTAGGATTCTTTCTTCGATTGTTCCTTTACATATAAGTTTTATTACTTCGACTGAATTTTTTTGTCCAATTCTATGTGCTCTATCGGTTGCTTGGTTTTCTACTTGTGGGTTCCACCATAAATCTAGATGAATTACTACATCTGCACTAGTTAGGTTTAGTCCTGTTCCACCAGATTTTATTGTTATTAGGAAAACATCAGTGTCATCGTTGTTGAATTTTTCTACTAATTCCATTCTTTTTTTAGATTTTACTGAGCCATCGATTGTGTAGGTTTTAATTTTTTGTTTATTAAGTTCTTTTTCTACGATGTCTAATGCTGTTCTGAAACTAGTGAATATTAGTATTTTGTGATTATTTTTGATAATGTCTTTTGTTAAATCTACTAATTGTGTTATTTTAGAACTTTCTCCCTTATAATTTGAATAAACTATTCTAGGGTCAATGCATAGTTGCCTTAGTTTTGTTAGTAGTTGTAAGATTTTGAATCTTGCTTTTGTATATCCTTCGGTTGCTATCATTTCTTCCATTTCTTCTTTTGTCTTTTTAACATTTGCAGCATATAGTTTCTTTTGTGTTTCATTTAGTTCTATGTAAATGTTGTTTTCTATTTTTGGAGGTAAGTCTTTTAGAACGTCTTCTTTTTTTCTTCTTAATATGAATGGTTTTATTTGTTCATTTAGATTATTTAATTTATCGATATTTTCTTTATTTATATCTTTTATGTTGTATTTTGCTTGGAATACTTTTATATTTGCAAGGTATCCTGGCATTATAAAATCGAATATACTCCATAGTTCTAGTACACTGTTTTCTAATGGTGTTCCTGTTAAAGCAAATTTTACTTTAGCATTTACTTTTTTTACTGCTTTACTTATCATAGTAGAGATGTTTTTTATATTTTGTGCTTCGTCTATTGCCATTACTTCAAAGTTTATTTTTTTATATATTTCTAAGTCTTCACGTAATAGTCCATAGGTAGTTATTAAGATATTAGAATCATTTTTTTCTAGTTGTTCTAGTCTTTTTTGTTTGGTTCCATAGATTACTTTGTATTTTAGTTCTTTACCAAATTTGTCAAATTCTTTTTCCCAATTAAATATTAATGATGTTGGTGCAGCAATTAGTATTTTTGCATCTTTTTGTTCTTTTATTATTTGTTTTATAAGATATATTAATTGAATACTTTTTCCTAGACCCATTTCGTCTGCGAGGATTGAACCTAGTTCACATTTATAAATGTTGTACAACCATTTTACTCCGGTTAATTGGTAGTCTCTTAATATTTGTTGGTCTTTTTTTGATATTGATAGTTCTATGTCTTTGTATTTATTGAATTTTTCGATGAATTCATCAAATATGTTGTTTGTTTCTATTATGTTATATTTTTCTTTTTGAAGGGAACTTAAATAAATTGCTCTGTATTTAGGAAGAGTACCTTCATCTAAGTTGTTTACTTGCATGTCTTCAAGGAGTTCATTTAGTTGATTTAGGTTGTTATCTTCTTCAAGGTTTATTAGATCTCCGCTTTTTAGTCTATAGTATTTCTTTTTACTTTTAAGACTTAGAAGCATATCATCTACTTCTTGTTTAGATGTGTCTCCTAGATTAAATTCGTATTTTAGAATGTTGTCTTGTCCAATGCTAAAGGCACTGCTGAAGGAAGTTTTTTTGATTTTTGTTTTCTTTATTTTATCGCTTGTATATACTTCGTAGGAATCCGCTAAAAGGGCAATGTCATGTTCTATAAATTGTCCTTGTTGATTGATGTCTGTTATTATGAATTTGTTATCTTCAAGGATGAAGTTATATTTATAAATGTCGTTTATTACTTGGTTTTCAAAGTCCATGTCTCTTAATATATTTTTAGTGTTTGTAAAGTATTCTATTTCTTCTTTATTATAGATGAATACTGGTTTACATACTATTTTATTGTAGTAGTAGTCAATGTATAGTTTTACAGTTGGTGTCTTACATATTACTATTTCATTTTCTAATGATTTATCTATAGTTATTTCATCTTTTATAACGTTTAAAAGTCCACTGGTAAAGTTTTTTAGATTTTGTTCTGGAAATACTATGTTATCTGTTTCATATTCGTTTAGGGCATATATTATTTTTTTAGTTTCTTCGTCTAGTTTATATATTTTGTTTTTTGATAGCATAAGATTTTCATCAAGTAAAATGAGTTGATTTAGATTAGTGAATGCTAGTTTATAGTTTTCGTTTTCTTTAAATAGATTGGTTGCAAATGGATTTTCTTTTGAGATTCCTTTATATTTATTAGTGCCAAATTTTTTTGTTGTTATAGTTATCTCTTTGTTTGGTACTTCATTTATTAGTTTAAGTAGTGTTTGTTCTTGTAGTGCATAGTCCCAGTTTACTTGTCTGTTTGATTGTAGAAAGTTAATTAGTTTTTCGTCTTCTTTAGTGAAATAATAGTCTTCTTTTTTGTATGTAAATTCTTTCCCAAAGTGTGTTTGGGTATTGCCAAATTGATATGTTTCAAGAAAACTGGATATTTTCTTATTTAGGGTGTACATTTTGTTTTCTCCAATTTTAAATTTTATGAAAAAATCGCTACCATAATAATATTGTTTTTCTTGAACTATTTCTATTTCGATATTTGCTAATTTTTTGATTTTATTTTCTTTAGTTGGTGTATTAAACATTTCTAGTATTTTTGTTGATATTTCAATAGGATTGTCTTCCATAGTAACTTTGCTTATTATGTGTTCTGCATGAAATAGGACTGCCGCGACATGTTTACAACTAGCATATCTTTCAAACTGTGCACATTCGCAGAAAGTATTTACTATTTGACGATCGTCTTTTGTGATTATTACATAGTATTTCTTATAACTTGTTTGAGATTCTACTCTGAAGTAAAATTGTTTTTCAATTCCTTGTTTTATAGTTTTTTCGTATTCAATTGGTTCTCTATAGGCTAAACCTTTGTAGTAGTCTTCTTTTTTGACAACGTCTAATATTTCTTGTGTGCTCATAGTATAACATCTCCTTACCGGAGGTATTATAGCATATTTGTTTGGTTAGTGCAATTGATTTTGAT
>CAZVVV010000007.1:0-13909 GCA_964630725.1 uncultured Muribaculaceae bacterium | reverse complement strand
TTGGTATTTCTTGGTCACTTAATACGCCTCTCATATATTGCATAGAATTCTTCCATGAATTAAACTCTGGCGCACTAGGTCTTTTTTTTACTACTTCTATGTATTTATTTCTAATTTTATCTGCTATTATTCCTAAATCAACATCATCAATAAAATTAGATTTTATTCCCTCATATACTAACATAAAACTACCTCTTATAATTTATTATATTTTGTACTTACACCTTTTGCTTTTTCAACAGGATACTTTTTAGCATTTTTTTGTATTTTATCCAAAACTATTTTTTCTGGATCAACGCCTAATTTATTTGCCATTTGAATACAATAATTTAAAACATCTGCTAATTCTTCTTTAACATCTTCTAAATCATAATTGTTATCCCATTGAAAGCATTCAAGTAATTCGCCTGCTTCAATACAAATACTTTTTGCTAAATTTTCTGGAGAATGAAATTGGTCCCAATCTCTCTCTTTATTAAATTTTTCAATTTCTTCTTGTAATTTTTTCATTATAACCTCACATTCCTTTCGTTTTATTAATGTAGTTATTAAAAATGTAATTATTTTCAGACTATTACCTCTGATATACTTATTATATCACGTTTTTATGTTTTTTGTTATTATAGTAAAAAAGCAAGATTTAACTTGCTAATTTATTTCTTCTAAACCAAGGCTTTTTAAATAATTATATGTTCCATCATAAAATTCTGGTAAACGTGTTTTATCCTCTGGGAAACCTGTTGATGTTATATTTTCATTACCATATGGTACACAAATAACCATGCCTGAACGAGCTCTAGTTAAAAGAACTCTATATGCATTTAACATATATTTAATTTTTTCATGATTGCTCTCAGTCTCACCCTTTTGTTCATTCCATTTAGAATTTCTACTATTAAAGTTAAAATATTTCCATGAATTATTAACGCATCTAACATCAGCATCCCATAGAACACATGTATAGTCTAATTCTAATCCTTGAACTTGTATTTCAGTAGCAGCATCTTCTAAATAATTTGATGAATTAACATTTTGTTTATCATCTAAAAACCAATGAACGGCATTTTCGTCACCAGATTCTAATACATGAACCGCTAATGGTTTAAATCTAGCAGATTCTTTAGTTATTAATATTCCAGTTCTTTCAGTACCTCTTACTTTATGATGAAGCCATTCTCTTGCTTTGTCCATATCTCTAGTTAAATAGATAGGATATTTACTTTTTATTTCATTATATGTATTAGAAGCATTACTATCAAAGTTCAATAACTCATTAACAAATTTTGATAATTTTTCTGCTCTAAATGATCTTAAAGATACTCCTAAATGCAAATAATCAGAATATATAACATTATTATTTTGTTTTAATATTTCATTTACATTTCCTTCGGCGTACTCTTTATCTGTTAGTTTAGGAGATATAAATATATTCCAATTTTTAAATTCATTATTTAAAGCATTTAACCATTCAATAATTCCAGCTTCACCAGTATTAATTTCTTGACCTCCTCCAACTAGGCAAACAATAGTAGCCCAATCTTCTCTTTGATCAAGTGACCAAATTAAAAAACTTGCCTCTGACATTGGAAAATTTGGAACTTTTAATTTGTTTCCATATGTTCCACCTCTTTTTAAGTAATCTGCTAGTCTTTTATGGGTCCATGAACGTTGTGCCTCATCAAATATCGCAACATGTTCTACTTCAGCATAACCATTATCACTTAATTTAACTGCCTTCGTTGGATCAATTTCTAATTTTCCATTTTCTACAGGGTTTTTAATCTTATTAAGCATTGTATCTCTATAGTTATGAATCATTTGAATAGATTTAGAAACTTCACGACGGGAATCAGTAAGTTTTTTATTTTCACCTTTTTCTTTACATCTCTTATAATTATCTTGAGCTAATGCTTCTTTTAAAACTGCTACAAGTGGACCATTACCAGATAAATATACTGCACCCTCATCTTCTACTGGCTTATTTTGTCCTTGATAGGTTTGCTTAATTGCAACATCTAATCCTACCAAAGTTTTACCAGCACCTGGAACACCGGTTACAAAGCATATACTCTTCTTTCTATTTTCTTTACTATATTTAATAACATCTAAAATATAATTAATTGTTCTATCTGTAGTAACTTTATCTGCTTCATGTCTAGTTATATTTTCAACTGAATGATTACTGTATAAAGCCCTAGCAGCCTCTATAATAGTAGGTGTCGGAGCATAAGGACTATTAATCCAATTATCATTTATATCAGTTTCATTGGGATATCTATTTAAAATTACATCTATTAGTTCAAAAATACTATCTTTACCACAAATTAATGGATTAATTATTTTATCATCATAAGCAGAAATCTTTATATCAGTAGTTTTTGAATTATAATTTGTAGGTATGAGTATAGGAACAATTATTTTATCTTGACTAAATTTATGAAAATTTCTTAAATCCAAGGCATAATCTAATACTTGGTCAATATTTTCTTCAAGTATTTTTGTTTCACCTACTTTAAATTCAAGGCAAAATATAATTCCATTTATCAATAAGACAACATCTATTCTTTTACCTAGACGTGGAATATCATACTCAAAAACTATTTGACCATCTGTATTTAGCAATGATAAGTTTGATTTCATTATAGTTATTTCAGATTCCCATGATTCTCTTGTAGTGGTTAATAAAACACCATGAGAATTTGTAGTCATAAAACCAATAATTGAATTTAAATCAGTATTTAAAAAAGATTTAATACTATTAGTATATAAAAATCGTATATTATTCATATTTAATAAATCACCCAATTACAGTATACCAAAATTATATTTTTTTTAACAGATCTAACTAATAAATATCATTTTTATTATTTTTCTTTATACATAAAGCATTCTTTATCATGTGAATAAATTATTCCAATTGCTTGAAGGTATGAATAAATAATTGTTGTTCCAACGAAAGTCATTCCTCTTTTTTTTAAATCTTTTGAGATGGTATCTGAGATATTATTTCTAGTATTATTTATTACGTAGAAGGTTTTATCATTGGTAAATGTTTTTAAGTAATTATAAAATGTTTTATATTCATTTGTTATTTGTTTAAATATTTTAGCATTTTTGATACTTGCTTTTATTTTTAATTTGTTTCTTATTATGTTAGTATTTGTTAACAATTCATTTATTTTTTCTTCATCATAGTTTATTATTTTATCTATATCAAAATTATCATATGCTTCTTTAAAATATTTTCTTTTATTTAGAATACACTCCCAAGAAAGTCCTGCTTGAAATGATTCTAGTATTAACATTTCAAGTAAGTATTTATCATCAAAGTTTTTTTGACACCATTCATTATCATGATAGTCTACATATAATTGATTTTTTAGGTTGCACCATTTACATCTTTGTTTCATAGTTTGGTTCCTTTCTAACATAGTCATTTTACATTTTGGCTCATTTTCATTTTACATTTTGGCTATCTTTTTATAATTTGTTTCCTTTCTTTGGTATTTTATATTTACTTATATCATTTCCTTCGATTTGTAAGAGTCCTATTTTATTTTTTAGTCCTCCACCATATCCAGTTAGATTGTTATCTTTTCCTATTACTCTATGGCATGGAATTATAATACAAATAGGATTTTTTCCTACTGCATTGCCTACTGCTTGAGATGACATTTTTTTAATACCTTTTTTCTTTGCAATAACTTCTGCAATTTGTCCATATGTTATTGTTTTTCCATATGGTATTTCATTCATAATATTTGTTACTTGTTGTTCAAAGTCTGTTAATTTTATTTTATATTTTGGTATAAAGTTAGGATTATTACCACTGAAATAGATATCTAACCATTTAATAGTTTCTTCAAATATTTCTAAGTCTTTTTCTGTGTAATTATCAATATGTTTTTTAGCATCATTGCTATTTTTAAAATATAGTCCTGTTAAATATGTTCCATCGCTTGTTAGAATAATATCATCAAGAGGACATTTATATATTTTTTTATACATGGAGTATATTTCCTTTGCTATATTTATTAGTATAGATTTCATATTCTTTTATTATTACTTCATTTACTCTTGGTATTAATAATTTTTTTATTTCTTCTGTTAAAGTACCATATTTTAAATATAGATACTTATACATCATATTTCTAGTTTCTTCTTTTTTAGATTCTTCAATATTCCAATAATCTATTTCTTCAATTCTTTTCATAATAGCAGAAAAGCAAATAGTTAGTAATTCATCATGATATAAATCAAGTTTATTTAAATCTTTTGCATTTTCTATTATATTGTCAGCAACTTCGAATATTTCAGTTATTTTAGTATTAGGTTTTAGATTAATGCCACTTACACCAGATGTGGTTCTTCTGTAAAAGTAGTCTTTGTTAAAGGTTTTAATTATTTTATTAGATTTTAAATACATAATGGTAGTAAATGCAATGTCTTCCCATTTAGTATTTATAAACTTATAGTCTTTGATTAGTTCTTTTTTAAATAATTTGTTACATACTGAAGGACTAGTATTTAAGATATTTTCTTTTGCATTTATTATGACTGATTTATTAGTATTAGCAAATGATAGATCTTTATCATAATAGTGATTGTCTTTTACAAAGATTAGATCTGTTTCAATTAAATCAGGATAATTATTTTTTATTATTTGATTTATTATATTAGAGTACATAGTATTACTAATGTAATCATCACTATCTATAAAGGATATATAGTCTCCTTTAGCATGAGATAGTCCAATATTTCTAGATTCTGATTGTCCTAGAGTTTTATTATTATGATAAATGTTTATATTTTTATATCTTTTTTCATATGATTTTAATATATTTAAACAATCATCATTTGAATTATCATCAATAACTATTATTTCAATATTTTTATAATCATTTTTTAATACAGAATCTATACATGTATTTAAGTATTTAGATGTATTATGTACTGGTATTATTACGCTTATTAATATATTACTATTCATTTATAATCCTTCTTTCGCATTAATATTATATATCATTTTATATTAAGTTTCAAATGAAATGAATTATAAATATTATTGGTTTTACATATAATAATATTGAACATGTTCAATTTGACAGATTATGGTAATTGTGCTATAATGTGTGCAATAGAAGTTGTAGTCGTGGTGATTTTTTCACCTAGTGTTACAACTTTTATTTTTTTATATTTTTATTTTTAAGAATTAAAAAATCTTCATCCTTTTTAATACCAATTTCTTCTACCCAGCTTGCCTTCCACTCAAATATAATTGATGCTTGTTTTTTAAGTTCTGTCATATTCAATTGTGAATCAGTAGCCTCAAATAAAAACTTTGTTGCCTGATTCTTTTTTTTGTAAATATTATGATATAACAACTGATTACTATTACCTGAAACTATCTTCATATCATAATTTCCTAAACTTTTATTATTATCAAAAATAGTACAATCTGCTACACTAACTCCTTCTGGAAATTCAACTTCTGGGTTTAATTGAATTATAAATCTTGTTTTTTTTGCTAACCAATTAACAAATGCTAGTTCTTTTTTTCTCATTCTATATTTAACATGATGCATATCTACAATATATATTTTTCCTTTATAATTAAACATATCATTTTTTTGAAGGACTTTTATCTTTCCATTATTTTTTGATGATTTTTTTAACCATTCATTAGTTATATTTATATATATGGTGTTCTCTTTACACATTTTATCACCTCATATATATAGAATGAAGTTTTATGAATAATTCCTAAATATTTTTATTTATTTTACATTTATTTACATAATGATAATTATGTATCTTTTTATTATTATTAAAACAAAAATACACTTAATTATCAGTGTATTTTATTGTTAAATTATAAATCTTTTTTTACATTACTATTTGTATATTCAGTAGGTGGCCTTCTATTATTTTATTAAGTAATAGAATCTCTACTGAATACTAATACTACATGTATTAATATTACCCGCTATATCTTTGACATATGCTGTGTAATTGCCTACAGCTATAACTTCTTTTGTAGATAATTCTTGATAATTTGTTCCATCAAATGAATAAGGTTTACCCGCTAATTGATTACTATCTTGTCCTGTTATTTGTAATCTATAACCATTACCTGTTTTTGCATATGTTAATGTACATGTAGGGTTTGTTGTATCTATTTTATCTATTGTTATTGTTTTAGAATTGCTAATATTATTTGATCCATCTTTAACCCATATATAGTATGTACCAGCACTATATTTATTAGTTGTAGTAACTTTAGCATTGCTCATACTAACCCATGTACTTGCATTTGATGCTGGTTTAGTATTTGATGTTGTTATATTATAAGCACTAACTCCTGAACCTTTACTTTCATCAATCGCAGATATTGTTATTTGCTTTCCTTCATTTGTCCAGTTTTGTGTTACACTTACTGTTTGTATAATTGGTGCAGTTGTATCATCATAAGCTTGTGGTATATTACTAAATAAACCGGTAATTGTATATTTATTTGATGTAGATCCTTCTCCAGATAAAACTGCATCTTTTGTTATTGTAATTGTAGGTCTAATACCAAGTGTATCAGTTTTATTTACTATACTTATTTGCTTTGTTCCACCAAACGCAAATACATCATTATTAGTTTGTGCTGGTGTTAAGGTATATGTGGTTGTAGATGAGTCTAAATAAGATGTTTTTGTTGTACTATCATATGTTGCATTAGATAGCATTACTTCATCTACTGATAATATACCAATACTTTTTGCAGTAGTAGTACATGTTAAATTAGGTTTATTATTTGTTACTACTCTGTTATATGCTAATGTTGTGTCATTACAATAATTATCTTGTACTACGTATTTTTCATAGTCTGTTGTTTTTATATTTGAGTCGTACCAAGTATTTAATGTTGTATCTATATCAGTATAAGTACTAGTTCCTATTGAATCATTTAGTACTAATTTTATACTTCCATCTTTATTTATTCTTACTATTTTCCATTCTTTATTGGCAAAAGTAATATTATTATTTACATTTGTACCTCTGAAATAGAATGTATCTTGATCATCATTTCTTTTTAAGTAATATAAGCCATCTTGTGTTGTTTTAGTATAATCTGTATCATTTATTACTGTGTTATTTTTAAGAACATTAATACCACCAGAAAGGTTTGTAAGTGTTTCTGCTTCTTTTGCTATTCCTGTAACTAGTATTTGTGTTTTAAAATCATCATTAAATTCTGTTACATCATACCCCATCCACATAGCAAGTTTAAATGTTTTAGTAGTATTGGCTGGTAAGTATCCTTCATCTATTACATAGTTTGCTATTGAGTCTGTTAGTGGATTTGTGAAGTTAGCAGTTACTTCTCCAGTTTTTAGTGTTGATAATGTAGATGGAGCAAGATAACCATCTCCATATAATGCCACTCTTACTTTAGATGCATCATCTGCTTTTGACGGAGAAAGTACGTTAATAGTGGTTTCATAATAAGCATCCATATCGCAAGTATTTGTAATAGTGTAAGTATATGGAGAATTATTAACTCCTACTGTATCTTGTGTAGGTATTGCGTTATTTAAACTAAGTGCACCAGTATCACTCATAGTAATATCAAAACAACTATTAATGTTTTCTACTTTTTCAGATGTATAATTTAATCTTACAAAGGCATATGACATACCACTTGCTAGTACTATTATTCCTAGTATTGATATTAATAAGATTTTAATTCTTCTTTTTGTTTCTTTGTCTAAATTACTGACTTTTTCTTTCATATTTTAATCACCATACTTAAAATACATATCTTCTATGCTAAGTCAATTATATAATATTTTTATATTTGTTTCAATATTTTAATGGTTAATTTTTTAAAATTAGGTTGATAGATTTTTTTTATTAATATTAATTATTTATTGTAAAGAATGCTTTTTTGGTTATTAAATACTTTTTTATATAAGAAAAAAAGAGATTAGTCTTCCCTTTATTTGTCCGCTAACATACCCATTGTTTTTTTAGCAGCTTCTTGTTCTGCTTGTTTTTTTGATTTACCAGTTCCTGTTCCATATGTTATTCCATCTATTTTTACTGCTACTTTAAATCTTTTATCATGTGATGGACCAGTTGCTTCTAAAAGTTCATAGTCTACTGGTGTTTTAGTAGTTTGTACTGCTTCTTGTAATGCTGATTTATAATCTTTAAAGAATCTTACGTTTTTATCTTCAATATAAGGTATGATTATGTTTAATGCTACTTCTTTTACTTTTTCAAATCCTAAATCTAAGTATATTGCACCCATAAGTGATTCAAATGTATCTGCCATAATTGCTTTTTTATGTGTACCACCAGCATGACTTTCTCCAATGCCTACTCTTATATAATCACTAAAGTGTAAGTCATTAGCATATTCATAAAGAGCATTTTCACATACGTATGAGGCTCTTATTTTTGTCATTTCTCCTTCTGTGTATTTATTACTTCTATAAAGGTAATCTGATACTACTAAGTCTACTATTGCATCTCCTAAAAACTCCAATGTTTCATATGATTCTTTTAGATTATTTTCATAAGCATATGATGTATGAGTAAATGCTTGTGTATATAAATCTTTATTTTTTGGAGTTATATTTATTTTTTTAAAAAGTTCTTCCATGTTTGTCACCTTCTTTGTATAAATATATCATATTTTTATTAAAAATAATACTCTTTGATTGATATTTTCTTCTTTTAATAGTAAAATGATAATGGTGGTACTTTTGAGAGAGATTTTAATTGGAATTATAAAAGCATATCAAATGATACCAGGTCCATGGCATGATATGTGTCGCCATGTTCCTAGTTGTTCAAATTATGGAATTGAGGCTATTAAGATACATGGTGCTATTTATGGAAGTTATTTAACTATTAAAAGAATATTAAGGTGTAATCCTTTTGGAACTAGTGGTTATGATCCTGTTCCCAAGGGTAAAAAGGAGTAATTATGAAAAAGAAATTTATTTATTTATTATTTATTTTTGTTATTTTATTTAGTTGTAGTGGATGTATTAAAAGTGATGTAATGCAAGGTATTGATATAGTTACTACTATATATCCAATTGATTATATTACTAATAGATTATATGGAGATGATTCTAATATAACTAGTATTTATCCTAAAGGTACTGTTGTTAATGAGTATAAATTAACTAATAAGATGTTACGTGATTATAGTGAAAAGGATTTGTTTATATATAATGGTAATACTTCAGAAAAGGAATATGCTAAAGATATGTTAAGTTTTAATAAAAACTTAAAAATTATTGATGCATCTTATGGTATTGATTCCACTTATAAAGATAGTGATGTTTGGTTAAATCCTTCGAATATACTTATGGTTGCTCAAAATATAAGAAATGAACTTAGTGAATATATTAATTCTAGTGTTGTAATTGATAATATAAATAATAAGTATGATTTACTTAAAGTGGATATTACTGAACTTGAGTCTGAAATAAAGAAAGCTGCTGAAAGTTCTAATTTACCTACGATTGTTGTTTATGATGAGAGTTTAAATTATTTAAATAAGT
This sequence comes from uncultured Muribaculaceae bacterium, assembly GCA_964630725.1. Taxonomy (GTDB): domain Bacteria; phylum Bacillota_I; class Bacilli_A; order RF39; family UBA660; genus JAEDJI01. The sequence continues at coordinate 4,340 of CAZVVV010000007.1, read as the reverse complement.
ATGGTTTTAAAGTTGTTAATTTAACTGAAGATGGTAAGACTAAACAAAGTAATATTGATGTTGCTAGTGATTTATATAATAATAAAAAGATTAGTTATGTTTTTGTTATTGAAAATGAAAAGATTAGTGATGATATAGAAAGTTTTATAAAGAAGTATAATGTAGAAAAGCTTACTATTAGATCTCTTGATAATATTAATGAGGAAGATATTTCTAATAATGATGATTATTTATCTTTGATGCATTATAATTTAGATTTAATAAAGAAAGAAACTTATAAATAAAAAGATTCATTTAGTTTGAATCTTTTTGTTTTGGGTAATATATTTTTTCATTTTGTTTTAAATATATATAGTAGTAACCATCTTTTGATGCTGTAAAATTATTATAGTTTTCGAGTGTTTTAGGATTGATTTGTTCTGATGTAGGACTAGGTGTTGGTGTTTCTGATTGTTCTTCTTTATTTAATACTTTAATATAGTCTTTTACATTTGCTATCCATTTATTATAATCTATTCTATACCAAGTATAACCATTTGATTCTTTTTTATCTAAAACATTGTAGTATCCAAGATTAGTATAGCCTAATACTTTCCCTGTTAATGATGAATTATCTCTACAATTTAGATATTCTTGTAAGACTTGAACTTGATTTTTATCTTTATTTCTAGTAGTTGGTGTGCCCACTACTTTTTTAACTCTTGAACTGGAGTTTTTAGTAACTGTTTGATCGTCAAATAAATATAAATAGTTTAATGGATCTTTTGCATATTTAGAGGCATCTGATGATTTATATTTATAATTTTTAGGACATACCCAATATTCAAAATGAAGATGTACTCCTTGTGCTAGCCCTGTTTCTCCCATATATCCTAGTTTTTCTCCTTGTTTTACCTTTTTACTCTTTTTTATTAATGATCTTTGTTTTAAATGCATGTATATATTTATGATTGTTTTTTCACCTTTTGTATATTTTAAAACTATATAATTTCCCATTGATGAGGTATAACCTTCTTCAATTACAGTTGCATCATATGTTGCATATACTGGTTCTTCTTGATAATTTATCCATCCTAAATCTAATCCATAGTGATATCTACTTACTTTAGTTATGGGATGAGTTCTTAATCCAAAGTCTGATGTTATTCCTACCGCATTTACAGGATATTTTACGTACATAATATCATCCTCCTAATGTAATATATGTAAGAGAATGAATTTATTATAAACAAAAGAACTTATTTTTTACTAAGTTCTTTATCTTTGTTTTCAAGTTTTATATTGATTGAAAATATTGGTTTTTCTTTTTCATCTTTAGTATTCTTTTCATCATTATTTTTCTTTTCTTCTTTATTTTCTTTAGTATTTTTTTCATCTTCTTTTGTTTCTTCTTTTAACTCATAAAAGTTCAATTTGAAAGAGTCATATTTTTTAGATTGTTCAAATACTAAAGTACCAGTTTTAGTTGCTCCGATTACTAGTTTACCACTATAGAGAGCTTTATCAACATCGAGTGCAGTAAAGATTCTTTGAGTTTCTTCTTTATCCTTATTTTCAAGTTTCCAGCTTTTAGAACTATATCTTATTGGTTCATTAGATTTATTTTCATATTGTATTGTTACTATAATAAACTGATTACCATCTTTAGGTTTTTTATACTCTGTTCCTATTTCGTTTGTTTCTACTTTTGTAACTTTATAGTTTACATCTTTGTATCTTATTGTTTCATTTATATCAAACACTTTAGTAGTAGTTTCATTTGGTTTTACTTCTTCACCAATATCGAATACTTTATGGTATAGTTTTATTCCTAATATGGTTATTGTTATCACCAATGTTAGTACAATTATACTTACTATGATTCTCTTAAGGTTTTTTTTATTTTTTAGTTTTAATAAGAGTTGTTTTAGTTTTTCAGACTTATTATTTATTTTTTTTATAGTTTTCTTTGGTACTTTTATTTTTTGTATATTCTTTTTTTGAGTTTTAATTTTTTTTGGTTTTTTTTGTAATTTAGAGTTTTTAATTATTTGTGGTCTTTCAGTTATTTCTTTTTGTACTTTTATTTCTATTTCTTGTTTAGGAACTTCTTTTATATCAATTATATTTTTTGGTAATTGTTCTTTTATATTTTTTTGTACTTTATTGTTTATATTAGTACTTTTTTTATTTGAAGGTATTATTTTTGCTTTTGATACATCTGCTCCACAATATCTACATATTTTTAGTTTATTTGGTACTTGTTTTTTACATTTTTTACATACTTTCATTTTATTCACCTGCCTTGTTCGTTTTATCAAAGAAATTATATCATAATGATTAATAAAAGTCATTATTTTTTGTAAATTATTCATACTAATTATGGAAGATTTTATGATAATAAAATTAGGTATGTTTCTAAGTTTTATATGATAATACTTGGTTTATTGTAAAATAAAAAATATAATCTTTTGATTATATTTAGTTATTTACTTTTTCTTCTTTATTTTCTTCAGTTAAGCAATGCTCAATCATACTTATTATGACATTATTGAATGATGTGTCATTTTCTCTTGCTATTTCTTCAATCTTTTTTACTAAGTTTTCTTTTATATATAAGGATTTGTATATTGCTACTTCTTTTCCTTTTGTCTTTTTTAATGTAAAATTCACACTACCACCTACCTAATTATATTTTAATGTTTTATTATATTTTAAAATATATTAGAATTTTCTGGTATATTTTTTTAAAAAGTTATATAATAGTTAACTAAGGTGATATTTTGAAGAAAACGAATAATTTTGAGACATCTATTTTTGGTATAGATTTATTTATAAAATGGATTATAGGACAAATACAAATACGTAAAAAAGACCACAAAAAAACTCTTTAATAAGAGTTAATTTTTTTATGGCGGAGCGGGAGGGATTTGAACCCTCGCACCAGTTACCCGATCTACACCCTTAGCAGGGGCGCCTCTTCAGCCTCTTGAGTACCACTCCAAGGGCACTTTTTCAAGTGCATTTTTATTATATGATATATTTTAATTATTTTCAAGCATTTTTTAACAAAATTATAATTATTGTTGTAAGTGAAAGAAGTGCTACTAGTATTAAGGTTATTAAAATCATATTACTTGAACCTGTTTTACTCTTAATAAATCTTAGATTTTCTTTTTCTTCTTCTACTTGTAACTTAGATGAGAAATCATCACCATAACCTGTAATTTCTTGAATTTTTTCTATGTGTCCTACTAATTTATTGATTATTTTTTCATCAAAGTCTTTTAATTCTAGAATAGTATCGTTTTCCATAATTGCCAAATAGTTTTGTTCTTCAAAATAACTACTTTTTACACTAGTACACATACTATATCTAACAATTATTTCAGGTATTATTTCCATTTCAAATATTTGTGGTTGATCATAGACTATTACTAGACTATTTTCTACTCCATTTGTATTACTGGCTACTATTAATTGATATGGAAAACTATCTTTTAATGTTATTTTCATGTACTTATTGTTTGCTTCAAAATTAGATAGTTTGTTTAATAAATCGTACTTTTCTAGATTATAAAACTTTTGCTCTTTTTTGTAATTAGTTTCTTCAACCGGTTCATTGTATCTTATCATAGGCACACCTCTATTATAAGTATACCACGATATCAATATTTAATAAAGTTTTTTTGTTTAAATTACAATTCCTCCGTCAACTTGAATGATTGTTCCGTTGGTGAATGTTGAATCATCACTTCCTAAATATAGATATGCTCCCGCTAATTCAGATGGATTTGCTATTCTTCCTAATGGTGTTAGTTGAGATAGCATACCTCTTGTTTTTTCATCAGTAGAGTCTTTAGTCATGTCTGTCATTACTGCTCCAGGGGCTACAGCATTTACTCTAATATTATGTCTTCCTAGTTCTTTTGCACATGATTTTGTTATACCATTTACTGCAAACTTTGATGATGCATATGGAGTTTGCATTATACCACCGTAGTTTGCTACCATTGAACTAGTATTAATTATTGAACCTGATTTTTGTTCTATCATGTATGGTGCTACTTCTCTTATGAATTTGAATACTCCGAATGTATTGATTTGAAACATTCTTTCCATTTCTTCATCAGTTGTTTGTATTAATGGTTTTGCCGCTGTTATTCCTGCATTATTTATTAAAATATCTATTTTGCCAAACCTTTCTATAGTTTTTTCAACTACGTTTTTAATACTTTCTGTACTTGTTACATCAAGTTCTAATCCTAGAATATTTTCACTATTGTGAGATTCTTCTAATGTTTTTAGAGCTTGTGGTACTTCATCTTTTAATCCTGTTATTACTACTTTCGCTCCTTCTT
>CAZVVV010000006.1:0-14123 GCA_964630725.1 uncultured Muribaculaceae bacterium | reverse complement strand
TTCCTGTTTTTAGTCTTTGAATTGTAAATCCTAATTCTTTTAATTTATCGCTTAGATGAAGTGATGGTTCTTCTCCGTGTGGTCCCCCAGAATGTTTTTTATCTCCACGTAAAATCATTCCTTTTAAATATGTTCCTGTAGTTAGTATTACTGCGTCTGCATATATTTTTTCACCATTTTTTGTAATAATTCCTTTTATAGTGTTATTTTCTACGATTAGGTCTTCTACTATGTCTTCTTTTATTTCTAGGTTTTTTTCACTTTGTAATGTTTTTAACATTTCTTGTGGATAAATTGTTTTGTCTATTTGAGCTCTTAATGCTTGAACTGCTGGTCCTTTTTTTGTATTTAATTTTTTTATTTGAAGAATTGATTTGTCTGTGTTTTTACCCATTTCACCACCAAGGGCATCTATTTCTCTTACTACTACTCCTTTAGCTGGTCCTCCGATTGAAGGATTGCATGGAGCGTCTGCTATATTTTTAATGTTTCCTGTTATCAGAAGGGTTTTGTGTTTTTTTCTGGATGCTGCTAATGCTGCTTCACATCCTGCATGTCCTCCTCCTACTACGATTATTTCATATTTCATATTATTCCCTACTTTCCTACACAAAATTTACTAAATAAATTATCTAGTAATTCTTCTTGATATGTTTCTCCTATTACTTCTCCTAGAACATCCCAAATATATTTTAAATCTATTTCTATAATATCTATTGGTAAGTTATTTTCTATATTTTGTCTTATGTTTTCTATAGAGTTTTTAGCTTCTTCTACTTTTTTTAATTGATTTATGTTTGATACATAATTATAATCTTTTGTTTCTATTTTATCTAGGTTAAACATTTCTTTTATTTTTTCTTTTAGTTCTTTTATACCATCATCATTTAATGTATTTGTTGTAATTATTTCTTCTTGTTTTATGTTATTTATATCTATTTTCTTTTCTAAATCATTTTTGTTTATAATTATTATTCTTTTCTTATTTTTAGATAGTTCTAATAAGTCTTTATCTTCTTTTTGAAGTTGTTCATTATTATTTAGTACTAATAAAATTAAATCTGCTTTATCTACTGCTTGTTTTGATCTTTCTACTCCGATTTGTTCTACTATGTTATTTGTTTTTCTTATTCCAGCAGTGTCTATTAAATTAAGTCCTATTCCATCTAATATTATTGATTCTTCTACTACGTCTCTTGTTGTTCCTGCAATGTCAGTTACTATTGCTTTGTCATATCCAGAAAACATATTTAAAATACTGCTTTTTCCTACATTTGGTCTTCCTATTATTACGACGTTTATTCCATCTTTGATTATTTTACTATTTTTAGAGTTTTCTATTATTTTGTCTAGCTCGTCTTTAATATTATCTAATTCATTTTTTATTTTTTCTACTGTCATTTCTTCAATGTCTTGATATTCTGGGTAGTCTATGTTAACTTCGATGTTTGCTAATATATCAGATAGTTTTTCTCTTAGTGTTCTTATCTTTTTTGTTGTGTTTCCTTTTAAATTATTTATTGCTATTTGTCTTGCTGTATCGCTTTTTACGTTTATTAAGTCCATTACTGCTTCTGCTTGAGTTAAGTCTATTCTTCCATTTAAGAATGCTCTTTTTGTGAATTCTCCTGGTTCTGCTAATCGAATATTTTGTTTTAATAGTAATTCTAATACTTTTTTAGTTGTAGCTATTCCACCATGACAATTAATTTCTACTATATCTTCTCTTGTAAATGTTTTTGGGGCTTTCATTATTGTTATTAGGACTTCATCTATTGTTTCATTGTTATCTTCAATATATGTATAAGTTATTGTGTGACTTTCTTTTTCTAAAATATTTGTTTTTGTTATTTTATTTACTTCTTTTATTGCCTCTAATCCTGAGACTCTTATTATTGAAATTGCTCCGACTCCTAATGTTGTTGATATTGCAGCGATTGTATCATTCATTTGTACCACCTCTTTTTTACGCATTGTATTATATCATATTTTTTATAATATATCATATTTTTTGTATTTTTTTTGTGTAATTTAGATGTTTTTATTATTTTTTTACATTTTTTTAGTTTGGGTATTTTCTTTTTATATTTTATTTTTATTTATAAGATGATATAATTGGTTAAGTGTATTTGGAGTGATTTTATGAAGCATTTTAGATTTATTATTATATTAATTGTTTGTATTGTTTTTGGTACTTTAATTTATTATTTTAATGTTTATCATAATTTGGATAATGATTTAAAAAAGATTGATTTTAGTAAATATGATAAATTGATGATTGTTGCGCATCCTGATGATGAAACTTTATGGGGTGGGGGACATCTTATTGATGGAGATTATGTTGTTGTTTGTGTTACTTGTGGTAAGAATAAGGTTCGTTTGAATGAGATAAAACGTGTTTTAAATAAAACTGATGATGAATTAATTGCGCTTTGGTATCCAGATAAGACTAATTTTAAAAGAAATGATTGGAAGCTTTGTTATAATGATATAGAAAATGATTTAGATAAAATTATTAATACTTATGATTGGAAGGTTATTGTTACTCATAATCCTAAAGGTGAGTATGGTCATATTCATCATAAGAAACTTAATAAAATAGTTACTGATATTTATGATGGGGAAGATATAGAAGGGGAGTTATTTTATTTTGGAAAGTACTATACTAAAAGTAAAGTTACTGATTTGAGAACTAATCAAACTAAGTATAATCCTAATTCAATTAATGAAAAGAAAAAACTTATTGAAATGTATCATTCGCAAAGTTTTATTAAGAAAATGTTTAATCATATGACTGATTATGAGGATTGGGAAAAGTATGAAAAAAAAGGAGACTAGTTTTAGTCTTCTTTTGGTTTTATTACAACGTATCTATTTGGTTCTTCACCTTCACTTTGTGTTATTACATCTTTTGAATTTGTTAATATGTTGTGAATTATTCTTCTTTCATATGAGTTCATTGGTTCTAAACTAACTGGTTGTTTAGATTTTGCAACGTCTTTTGCTGTGTATTTAGCAAGTTTTTCTAGTCTTGATTTTCTTTGATTTTTATAATCATTTACGTCTACAGTAAATTTGTAGAATGTATTATATTTTGTTGAAATCATTTGAATTGCTAATGTTTGTAATGCATCAATAGTTTTTCCATTTTTACCAATTAGAACTGAAGATGTTGATGAGATTATGTTATAAATTAATTGTGTATCTCTTGTTTTTGTTTCAATATTACAATCAAATCCCATATCTTTTACTATTTTATATAAAAAATCTTTTATTTCTTTATTTAGTTCTGACTTTGTTATAGCAAATATTTCAACTTTTTTGTTAAATAGTGTTTTTTTTGTTTCTTTTTCTATTATTATTACTTCATCTTGTTTAGCATTTAAATCTATTAAAGCGTTAGATATTGCTTCTTCTTTTGTTTTTCCTATATATGTTTTATTTTCCATTTTTAAGACTCCTGTTAACTAATTTATTTTGGATTATTGTAAATAATGATGATGTAATCCAATAAAATGCTATTGCGGTTGGTAGAGTAAATGCCATAAATCCTATGAATATTGTCATAAAATTCATCATTATGTTCATTTGACTTGCCATTGCGTTATCTTTATCTTGCATTTGATTATTATTTTTATATGAGAAATATGTTGTTACAACAATTAGTGCTGGTATTATTATGTAGTACCAATTTCCATTTGTTATAGCAGTCCATGGTGTTATTCCCATATTTATTCCTATGAATGTTTCTTCATATATTGCAGGGACTCTTTGGATTGCTTCCCAGAATGCTAATAGAATAGGTAATTGTAAGAAAGCAAATATACATCCTGACATTGGATTTATGTTGTATTTTTTATATATTGCTAACATTTCTTGACTTTTTTTATTCATTGATTCAGGATCTGTTTTATTTTCATATTTCTTTTCTAATTTGGTTAATTCTGGTTGAATTTTTTTCATCATTTCAGATTGTATAGCAGTTTTTTTAGTTATTGGATATAATATTCCTCTTAATATAATTGTTATTATTACTAATGATATTGCTATGCTGCCTACTATTTTACTTAGATTAATTATTATGAATGCTAATGGTCTTACGAATATAGTGTTCCATAGTCCTTCATAATCTCCAGATATTTTTAAATTGTCACAATCTGGTAATTTTGATATATCTTTTTTATTTTCTTCATATAGTTTTATTAATTCTTTATCTGTTGGTTTACATACTATATTTTCTGTTACGTTTTGACCAGTTTTTTCATATTTTACTGGTTTATTATTGCTGTCTGTTAATGTTTTTGTACAGCCAGATAGTGTTATTATTAGTAAAAAGACAGTTAATATTTTAATTATTTTATTTTTCATATTGTTCTCCTTTTTTAAAAATAGAAATTAGTTGTTGCTCCATTTCTTGATATGTAATGTCAACAGCATCTTTCTTTATAATAATTATGTATTTTTTATTATCTTGGTAAATATTTTTATTATTATCTATTATTGATTTAGTTCTACGTTTTAATTTGTTTCTTGTTACAGCATTTCCTATGTGTTTTACAAATGTTATACCAAATTTTGGAATATTAGAATCGTTGTTTTCAATATTTAATATAAAGTATTTATTTGAAACACCATTTCTTTTTTTTATTATTGAACTAAATTCATCTGATTTTTTGATAATATTAATTTTTTTCATATTTACCCCCTTATAAGGAAAAAACCACTTTTTTTAGTGGATATTATTTTGATAATTTTTTTCTGCCTTTTCTTCTTCTGTTGTTAATTATTCCTGATTTCATACGTGAGAAAAAACCGTGTTTCTTTTTCATTCTACGCTTATTAGGTTGATATGTTCCTTTTTTCACTTCTTGCACCTCCAAACTTATTCGCTATTATTATAAGAAAAAAATGTGATAGTTGTCAATGTTTTTTTTGAAATTAACAGTTTCAACGTTAATTAACAGTTAATAATTGTTACATTGTTAATTTGTTAATAAAAAAATTGTTGAAATTTGTTGAAAATTAATTTATTATATATAAACAAAGGAAATCGTTTGTTAATAAGTATGTTAATAACTTGTTAATAACTTTTTTACTATTTTATTTTTTAACAATTTGTATTACAATGTAATTAGTTACAAATACTTTATGATGGGGAGAGTGGTTTCGATGGACAATAATTCTTTATGGAAAAAAGTTTTAGAGGAAATTAGTGTTAATTTAGATTCAATGTCTTTTGAAACCTGGTTTAATGGAATTGATTTCTTTGATATAAAAGATAATAGTATACGTTTGGTTGTTCCTATTATGTTTTATAAGAATCATATTGACGAACATTATAAACAATTAATATTAGATAGTTTTAATAAGTTATTAACAAAACCTGTTGATAACATAATTTATATTTTACAAAAAGATTTAAATAGTATTGTAGAAGTTGAAAAGAAAGAATGTGAACCTATTAAAGTTAATGATTCTAATTCTTATAGTAATTTTAATTCTAATTTGAAAAGTAATTATACTTTTGAAAGTTTTGTAGTTGGTGAATCTAATAAATTTGCACAGGCTGCTGCTTTAGCGGTTGCAGAAAATCCTGGTACTATGTATAATCCATTATTTATTTATGGTAATAGTGGACTTGGCAAAACTCATTTAATGCATGCGATTGGTAATTATATTGTTAATAAGCACAAACTTAAAGTTTTATATGTAACTTGTGATAATTTTATGAATGATTTTGTTGGTTTATCTAGAAATAATCAACAGAATATGAATAATCTTGATTATATTGAATTTTTTAAAAATAAGTATAGGAATATAGATGTTTTGATTATTGATGATATTCAATTTTTAGGTGGTGCTGAAAAATCTCAACAAGAATTCTTTCATACTTTTAACAATTTATATAATGATAGTAAACAGATAATTGTTTCTTCTGATAGGTCACCTGAAGATTTAAAATTTCTAGAAGATCGTTTAAAAACTAGATTTTGTTGGGGATTACAGGTTGATATTGATCCTCCGGATACTTCTCTTAAGGTAGCAATTATAAAGAAGAAGATTCGAGGGGAAAATATATCGCTTAATGATGATGTTGTTAATTATATTGCTTCTAATGTTGGAAATGATGTCAGACAGCTTGAAGGATCAATAAATAGATTAGTTGCTTACTCCGCTATTATGAATGAAAGTAATATTACAGTTGATTTTGCGATGGAAGCATTGAAAGATTTTACAAAGAAGCAAGTTACTGATAGTAATAATATTAGAAGAATTCAAAAGGAAGTGGCTAATTTTTATAAGATTTCTTATGAAGATATAAAGTCTAAAAAAAGAACTCCTAGTCTTGCCATTCCAAGACAGGTTGCTATGTATTTATGTAGAAAACTAACTGATGAGTCGTATGAAAGGATTGGAATTGAGTTTTCTGGTAAGAATCATGCAACTGTAATACATGCATGTAATAAGATAGCGGGTGAGATGAAAACTAATAGTAGTTTAAAGAGTGCAATTGATGATATTGAAAAGCAATTAACATAATGATGTTAGTAAATGTTAATAAATTGATGACTTATTAACATAATAAAATTAGTTTAAACTGTTTATATATAAGAAATTTGATGACTTATTAACAATATTAACAGTAATAATATAAATAATAAAAATATTAAAAAAGAAAGAAGGAATGAAATATGAAATTTAGAATTAAAAAAAATGTTTTACTTGAAGCACTTAATGATGTTTCAAAAGCTTTATCAAATAAGAATATTATACCAATACTTTCAGGAATAAAATTTGAACTTTATGATGATAAATTAGTTCTTACTGCATCAGATAATGATATAACTATACAATCAATTATCGAAAAAAGTGATGATATTGAAATTATTAGTACTGGTAGTATTGTTATAAAAGGGAAATATATATTAGATATAATAAGAAAATTAGAAGATAAATTTATTAATGTTGAATTATTTGATGATTATAAGATAATGATTTATACTGAAAATAGTGAATTTAGTTTAAATGGTATTGATATTAAAGAATATCCTCAAATAGATTTAACACTTTCTTCTGATGTTATTAGTTTACCTGTTAACGAACTTAAAAGTATGATTGCTCAGACTAATTATGCTACTAGTATTGATGAGGCTAGAGTAGTGCTAACTGGTGTTAATATAAAAATTAATGATAAATTATTAGAATGTAGTGCAACTGATTCTTATAGATTAGCTCTTAAGAAAATTAATTTAACTGATAGTTTTAAAAAATTAGTAGATATTATTATACCTAGTAAAAATTTAGGTGAATTATTTAAAATTTTACCTAGTGATTTTGATGGTAATGTTAATATGTATATATATAATAGTAAGATTATATTTGGTTTTGAAAATATTATATTTCAATCTAGACTAATTAGTGGTAATTATCCTAATACAAAGAATTTAATTCCAAATGATAGTTTATTTGATTTAACTGTTAATAGAACTGATTTTTTTAATATGGTTGATCGTGCTAGTATACTTAATAATGATAAAGATAATAATATTATTACTTTAGAAATTAACGATAATTTGTTAAGAATTACTTCAATGTCTTTAGAAATAGGAAAAGTAGAAGAAAAAATGAGTGTTAATTGTTCTGAAAATATAAGAATTTCATTTAGTAGTAAATATATGATGGAAGCTTTATCTAAAATTAAGGGTGATGAAGTTGTACTTACTTTTGTTGGTGAAGTAAAACCAATTTTATTAAAAGAAGCAAATGATGATAGTTTAATTTCTTTGATTTTACCTATTAGAACTTATTAAAATTTAAAAAATTGACCAAAAATTTGGTCTTTTTTTTATTTTTTTTAATTTTTCGACATTTTTCGATAAATTTCGACATCTCTATATGATAGGGTATTGGTCAATATATTTTTATATATTAATTTTTTTGTATGGGGGTGATGTTATGGATTATGATATTAATAGGAATACAGTGATGATTATTCCAATAAATGACAAGAAATCTAGGATTATTGAAACTGATGGTGATTATATAGTTGATGATAATGCTTATTCTATTATGGAACGTAGTTGTTTGTACTTTGGAAGTTCATTCGAGGGAAGACTTTTAAGTTCAAAAAGTATTCTTGGTAGTGTTTATAAAGCTCCAATAGTGGTTGAAGAAAGTCGAAGTATTATATTTTTTCCTGTAAAATCTTCAGTTGAAAAACAAAATGTTTGGATTTCTTTGAATAATTTAGTTAGTTATAATAAACATGAGAAAAAAACTATTATAACTTTTAAAAGAGATAAACAAGTTTTATTGGATATTCCTTATTTTTCTATTGATAATCAGGTTCTTAGATCTACTTTATTAGAATCTGTTATTCGCAGGAGAAAAAATGACGAAAAAAACGATTAAAAGTATTAAAATCGTTTTTTTTTAGGGTGTTTTATGATATAATATATGTGCAAGTATGAGTATACTGGTTTTGGAGTTGATGCGAATTTGAGATATTTTTATTTTATTTTGAAATATGTATGTTAAAAACTTAAAAATTATTAATTTTAGAAAAATTGAAAATATTGATATAGAACTTAATAAAAATATTAATGTTTTTATTGGAAATAATGCTCAAGGAAAAACTAGTATACTTAATGCAATTTATATGTTAGCTCTTACTAAGTTTGACAAAAATGTGACAGAAGAAGAAATAATTAAAAAAGGTTTTTTGTTTGGAAAAGTTAGGGGGACTGTTAAGGTTGGAAAAATTAATAAAAAATTAGAAGTTATTTTGGAAAAAAATACTAAAATTTTGCGAATTGATGGTAATATTTGTAATAGAGTTACTGATTATTTATCTAATTTGAATGTTATTATGTTTTCTCCAGATGACTTGGATATTGTTAAAAAGTCTCCTTCTGTAAGAAGAAATCTTATGAATGTTGAGTTGTGTCAATTATATCCTTCATATGTTAAGATTTTGAATGAATTTAATAAAATACTTAAGATAAGAAATGAATATATAAGAAAGAATTTTAACAATATAAATGTTGATTACTTTGATGTTATTACTAACAATTTGATTGATCGCGCAATTGTTATAATGAATTATAGAAAAATATTTATTTCTAAATTAAATGAAAATATTTCTAGTGTTTATTATAAAATTATGAAGCAAGAAGGTCTTAAAATTAATTATTTATGTAATTTACCATGTTGTAATAAAGATGAATTGATTAATTTTTATAAAGAAAATTTTGTTAACGAGATTAGTCAAAAAATTACTTTATTTGGACCACATCGTGATGATTTTGATTTTTATCTTAATGATGAAAATTTAAAATTGTACGGTTCACAAGGACAACAGAGAGTGGCAATATTGTCGTTAAAACTTAGTGAGATTGATATATTTAAAGAAATAAAAGGTTATTATCCTATTGTGTTGTTAGATGATATATTTAGTGAATTGGATATAGAAAAAAGAAGTAATTTATTGAAATTTATTAAATCTAACATACAGTTTATAATAACTACTACTGATGTTAAAAATATTAGTTCAAAGATATTGGATAAAGCTAGTATTTTTAATTTGAAAGATGGTAAAATTGTTAAAAGGAAGTGAAATTATGGATGAAAATCAAAAAAAATATGATTCTTCTGCTATTCAAGTTCTTGAAGGTTTAGAAGCAGTTAGAAAAAGACCTGGTATGTATATAGGTACTACTGATGTTAAAGGATTACATCATTTAGTTTGGGAAATTGTTGATAATTCTATAGATGAGGCTTTAGCTGGATTTTGTAAGAATATTGATATTATTATTAATAAAGATAATTCAATTACTGTAAAGGATGATGGACGTGGTATTCCTACTGATATCCATCCGAAAACTGGTATTAGTACTGTTGAAACTGTTTATACTGTTCTTCATGCTGGTGGTAAGTTTGGTGGAGGTAGTTATAAAGTTTCTGGAGGCCTTCATGGTGTTGGTGCATCTGTTGTAAATGCATTATCTAAATGGGTAGAGGTTAAAGTTTATAAGAATGGTGAAGTTAATTATATAAAATTTGAAAATGGTGGACATACTGTTGAACCACTTCATGTAATTGATAAATGTAGTGAAAATAGAACTGGTACTACTGTTACTTTTAAACCTGATGCTGATATATTTGATAGTGATGTTTTTGATTATGATACATTAAAAACTAGAGTTCGTGAATTAGCATTTTTAAATAAAGGTCTTTGTATAACATTAAGAGATGATAGAGATTATGAAGATACTACTGGTGAAAAATTTGTTTATGAAGGTGGTATTAGTGAGTATGTAAGGTTTATAAATCAAGGTAAAACTCCAATTCATGATGACATTATTCATTTAGAAGGGGAAGAACAAGGAGTTTTCTTTGAAGTTGCTATGCAATATAATACTAGTTACACTGAAAATATTTATTCTTTTGTTAATAATATAAATACACATGATGGTGGCACTCATGAAGAAGGTGTTAGACGTGCTTTAACTAGAGTTATTAATAGTTATGCTAAAAAGAATAATATACTTAAGGATAAAGATGATTCTTTGACTGGTGATGATGTAAAAGAAGGACTTACAATGATAATTTCTTGCAAACATCCAAATCCTCAATTTGAAGGACAAACTAAAGGTAGACTTGGTAATAGTGAAGTTAGAAAACTTGCTGATAGTGTTTTTTCTTCTGGTTTTGAAAGATTTTTATTAGAAAATCCAGAGGATGCAAAAATAATTATTAATAAGGCAATTCTTGCTAGTAGAGCTCGTAATGCTGCTAGAAAGGCAAGAGAAATTACTAGAAAATCTGATTTGTCTACTACTAACTTTTTTGGAAAGCTATCTGATTGTAAGAGCAAAGATCCAAAAGTTTCTGAAATATTTATAGTCGAAGGGGATAGTGCGGGTGGTTCTGCTAAAAAAGGTAGGGATTCAATGACACAAGCAATTCTTCCTTTAAGAGGTAAGATACTTAATGTAGAAAAAGCAAGACTTGATAGAGCACTTTCTAATGAGGAAATAAGAACTATTATTACTGCTTTTGGTACTGGTATTGGAAATGAGTTTGATTTATCTAAACTTAGATATGATAAAATTATTATAATGACCGATGCTGATGTAGATGGTTCTCATATTAGAGTTTTATTATTAACTTTATTTTATAGATTTTTTAAACCAATAATTGAAGGTGGGCATGTATATGCTGCACAACCTCCTTTGTTTAGAATTACTCATGGTAAATCACGTAAATATGTTTTAAATGAAGAAGAAAAAGAAGCATATTTATCTACTTTACCTGATAATGTTCGTGCTCGTGCTGAAATTGCTCGTATGAAAGGACTTGGTGAAATGGATGCTGAAGAGTTAAACGAAACTACAATGGATATAGAAAAAAGAGTTTTAAGAAAGATTACTGTTGATGATTGTATGGCTGCTGATCAAATTTTCTCTAAGTTGATGGGTGATGAAGTAGAACCTAGAAGAGCTTTTATTGAGGAAAATGCTAAGTATGTACAAAATCTTGATATTTAGGAGGTAATTTTTATGGATAATAAAGATAATGTAGAAAAAGTTGAAAATTCTACTCTAGATAATTCTGAAAATTTTGATGAAGAGCTAGAAAAAGTAGAAGTCGATGTTGATAAATTTAATGGATATTTTCATGAAAGAGATAGTTTGGCTGAAAATAATATAGTTGATGAAGTTAAAACTTCTTTCTTGGAATATTCGATGAGTGTAATTACATCTCGTGCTTTACCTGATTTAAGAGATGGTCTTAAACCTGTTCATAGACGTATTTTATGGAGTATGTTTAATTCTGGTTATACTCCAGATAAACCGCATAGAAAAAGTGCTAAAACTGTTGGTGAAGTAATGGGTAATTATCATCCACATGGTGATAGTTCTATTTATGAAGCTATGGTAAGAATGGCTCAAGATTTCAATCAACGTTATTTATTAATTGATGGTCATGGTAATTTTGGTAATATTGAAGGTGATGGCGCTGCTGCAATGCGTTATACTGAATCTCGTTTATCTAAATTATCACTTGAACTTCTTAGTGATATTAGAAAAAATACTGTTGATATGACTAAAAACTTTGATGAAACTCTTGATGAGCCTGTTGTTTTACCTAGTAGATTTCCTAATATTTTAGTTAATGGGACTATGGGTATTGCTGTTGGTATGGCTACTAATATACCACCACATAATTTGGGTGAAGTTATTGATGGTTGTGTTGCTTATATTGATAATCCTGATATCGATACTTTAGAATTGATGCAATATATAAAGGGTCCTGATTTTCCAACTGGAGGAATTATTCTTGGTAATTCAGGTATTATGAGAGCTTATCAAACTGGTAAAGGTACAATTACTATTAGAAGTAGGGCTGAAATAGTTGAGAATGGTAATCATTCTAGTATAATTGTTACTGAGGTTCCATACGGTGTTAATACTATGGATTTAAAAAATAGAGTTGCTGAACTTGTTAGGGATAAGGTTATCGAAGGAATTTCTGATTATCATACTGATTTAAAGAATGGAGTTAAGATTACTATTACTTTAAAGAAAGATGCTAATCCTCAAGTTGTACTTAATAATTTATATAAACATACTAATTTTCAAATTAGTTATGGTATCACTTTATTGATGATTGATGGAAAAACTCCTAGAACGCTTGGATTAAAAGATATTATATCTAAATATATTGATCATCAAATGGAAGTTATTGTAAGAAGAACTAGATTTGATTTGGACAAAGATGAAAAACGTGTCCATATATTAGAAGGTTATAAAATAGCACAAGATAATATTGATGAGGTTATTAAGATTATTAAAACTGCTAAGAGTGATGTTGAGGCAAAAGAAAAATTGATGGTTAGATTTGGTCTTACTGATGTACAAACTGATGCTATTTTAGAATTAAAATTACGTCGTTTAACTGGATTAGAACGTGAAAAAATTGAAGCTGAATTGCAAGCATTATTACTTGAAATTGAAGAATTAAAATCTATTTTGGCTAGTAATGAAAAGGTTCTTGCAATTATTAGAAAGGAAATGTTAGAAATTAAGGTTAAATTTGCGGATGAAAGAAGAACTTCAATTGATATGACTGCTATTGATTATATTGAGGATGAATCATTAATACCTGTTGAAAACATTATGATTTCTCTTACAGAAAAAGGTTATATTAAAAGATTATTAACAAGTACATACAGATCGCAAAATCGTGGTGGTGTTGGTATTAAGGGCATGTCTACTAATGAAGAAGATTTTGTTAATAAGTTAGTTACTTGTTCTACTCATGATCATATATTATTCTTTACTAATTTTGGTAAGGTATATAGAATAAAAGGTTATGAAATACCTGAATCTAGCAGACAATCTAAAGGACTACCTATTGTTAATTTATTGCCTTTGGAAAAAGATGAGGTTGTTAATTCGATTATTCCAATTAATCCTAATGATGTTGATGATAGCAAGAGTTTAATATTCTTTACTATGAGAGGTCTTGTTAAAAGAACTTCTATAAGTGAGTTTGAGTCTATTAGAAAGAATGGTAAAATAGCTATTACTCTTAAGGATGATGATGAGTTAATTAGTGTTAAAATGACATCAGGAAGTGATGAAGTTATTATGGCTTCTAATAGCGGAAGAATGGTACGTTTTGTGGAAACTGAGGTCCGTATGATGGGGCGTAGTGCTTCGGGTGTTAAAGGTATAGATTTAACTGATTCTAAGGTGATTGGAGCTGAAATTGTAAATTCTAATGAGTATATTTTAGTTGTAACTGAAAATGGTTATGGTAAAAAAACTGATGTTAGTGAATATAGACTTACTCATCGTGGTAGTAAGGGTGTTAAGGCATTGAATATTACTGATAAAAATGGTTTAATTATTGCATTTAAATCTGTTGTTGGAGATGAGGATTTAATTATTACAACTAATAATGGTATTGTTATTAGACTAGATGTTTCTAAGATTTCTACTTTAAAAAGAAATACTCAAGGTATTAGATTAATGAGTCTTAAGGATGGTCAAGTTGTTACATCAGTTACTATAACAGAAAAAGTTGAAGAGAATTCAGAGACTAATGATACTAAT
>CAZVVV010000005.1:0-14791 GCA_964630725.1 uncultured Muribaculaceae bacterium | reverse complement strand
AATTAAAAAAATTAATAATTAAAAAGTATCTAGTTTACATTTCAACTTTTTTATGATAAAATATAAACCATAAGGAGTGAAGATAATATGAATGAAATTGGAAAGAATTTAAAAAGAATTAGATTATTAAAAAATCTATCACTTAAAGATGCAGGTAATCTTCTCAATATGACTGCTACCGCTATTTCTAAATATGAAAAAGGAGAAATTTTACCTGATTCAAAAAAAATAATTGATTTTGCCAATGCATATAATGTTAAAACAATTGAATTATTAAAAGCTTATAATGTCCCCGAAATGAAATTCACTTCATTTAGAAAGAAAAAAAGATTAACTGGTCAAAATTTAGAACTTTTAAAAGAATTAATTCAAAATGAAGTCGCTAAATATTTAGAAATTATAGAAATGAATAAAATAGACGCTGATAATATTAAACTTAAAAAATATTCTTGTAACATTATAGAAGACGCTGAAAAAGCTGCAAACAATTTTAGAAATCATATAAAAATATCAAATAAGCAACCAATATCAGATTTAATTAACACTCTTGAAAATTTAGGAATTATCATTATTCAAATAAATAATCCATATAATCGTTTTGATGATTTTGACGGATTAAGTGAAGTAGTAAATAATATTCCAGTTATTATTTTATTGGATGGCATAAAAGATGGTGCTAGGCAAAGATTTACTATTGCTCATGAATTAGGTCATTTAATGCTAAATATAAGCAATGATGAATTAGATGAAGAAAAACTATGTAATAGATTTGCAAGTGCACTATTGATGCCAAAAGAAGCAATAATAAATGAATTTGGACATTCAAGAAAAAATATAAACTTTTTTGAATTAACAACATTTAAAAATGAATTTAAAGTCAGCTATACTGCAATTATATATAGATTAAAAGATTTAAATATCATATCAGAATATTTATATAAAAAATTAAGCATATTTTTAAGTCAAAAAATAGGAAAAAATGATTCAAAACCTATTCAACCAGAAAAATCATTTCAATTTAAAAAAATAGTATATAAGTTAGAAGCCAACGAAATAATTTCATTAAATAAAGCTTGTGAACTATTAGGGGTTACAATAGATGAATATAACAGCGAAAATAATAATTACTGATACCAATATAATAACAGACTTAAATAATGCAAAAATATTAAACGAATTTATTGAAATTGAAAATGTATATATAAGTGATATGATAAAAAATGATGAAATAAATTCAAAAACAGGTGATGTTAAAATAATTAATAAATTTAAAGTAATATCGGCAACTGCAACTCAATTAATGGAAGTAAACAATTTGAGTTATAAAGAAAAAAAATTATCTACATACGATTTGCTTAATTTTGTTATAGCTAGAGATAATAATTGTATACTTGCAACTGGTGATAATAGATTAAAAAATTATTCTGAAAATAACGGAGTTGAAGTAATAAGAACATTAAAAATAATCAAATTAATGAAAGAAAATAATATTATTTCTTGTAGAAAATCAATTGAGGCTTGTAATTTATTAAAACAATATCCTACTACACGAATACCAGTAAAAGATATTAATAATCTTATTAATGAATTAGAAAAAGATTCAGCAACTATCTGAATCTTTTTTATTAAAACTTACTTATTTTTCTTCAAATTTTCTATAACATATTCATGAAGTCTTGGCATTGTAATTAATAAATAATCATAACGACTAAGATACATAAAAATTTCAGAAGAATCACCCCTGCTGTAATATCCAGGATCTACTTTTTCACTTGGTTTTATAGTACCTTTAAAATATTTAACAAAATTTGAATTACATTTATCAATTCTATTTAAGTAGTCTTTTGCTTTTTTATCATTTCCACTCTTATAATATATAGCAAACAAAGGAAATAGCATTTCTAAGTTTTCTTCATGATATTTTTTATATAAGTCTAGCATATCTTTTTCTTCTTCTAATGTAGCATATATTGCCATTAATAAATATCTAGCACCCAAGTTATCATTTTCATTTAATCTTAAAACTTCCTTACATAGATTAGCTGCTTGACATAATTTTCCTTCTTCTAACAAGTATTCTATTTTAATAACTAATCCTCTAATATATGGTCTTGTTTCAAATATTCCATAAAAATGTCCAATATTTTCTTTATCAAAATATTTTTCATTTGTTAATCTATTTTTTTCAAATTCAAGTCCATCATCTAAAAGTTTCATTCTTTTTATTCCATTTTTTTCCAAATCACATTGAAATAAAATTGCATCAAAGCATTCTGATGACTTTTCATATGCTTTTTTAGCTAACCTTAGTGCTTCTTTCTCGTTTCTTGCATTTTGTGCTTCTTCTAATATTTCATAAGCATCATCAAGTGGTGTATTTTTATATTCTATTTCACCATTATTATACATTTGTATAAACTCTTGCAATTTTTTATTTGCATCATCAATATTATCAACATTATTATTTTTAAAAAATTCCTCTAACATATTATTAAGTTTATTATTCATATTTTATCCTCAACTTCCTTTTTTATATTATTTGTTATTTTTTATAACTAATTATTTATATTATAATAATAACATTTCTCTTTGCATTTATAATAACATAAATATCAAAACAAAAAAAGAGTCTAAACTCAAAAAATTATAATAAATACAAATATATTGCCAAATAATGAAACAAACTACCTATTCCACAAAACACATGAAATACACTATGCATATACTTCTTTTTCGAACCAATTCCATAAATAATTGCACCAATTGTATAAATAATACCACCTAAAACAATCAACCAAAAACCTGAATAAGTCATATTTCCTATAAGAAATTTAGAATAAATAAGTACACTCCATCCATTTATCAGATGAAGAAAAACCTCTAAAACCTGAACCTTATCAATAGAAATAGAAGAAGAAACAATTCCAAGAATAGTAACAAAAGCAACTATTCCAAAACATATCCACCCTTCTTTACCACCAATACCAAGTAAAGCAACAGGTATAATTGTGCCAAAAACAAGTAAAAAAACATTACAATGATCAAGTACTCTAAAAACACGTTTCCCCATCAACTTTGAAGAAAGCGCATGATATACACATGACATTCCATAAAGCATAATAAGAGATATTCCATACAATGTAACACTAACAATATAAATAGAACTTAAAGAACTAGCCTTTATAATAAGCATAACAAGTCCCCATATACTAATTAAACAAAAAACACCATGAGTTATAGAATTAATAAGTTCCTCACTAAGTGAATAATTAGGTATTTTAATATTTTTAACCTTTGTCATACGATTACACCTCTTAAATAATACAATATTAATTATAGCACATTATAAATATAAGAAAAACTACATCAAAGTAGTTTTCATAACTTAAGTATCTGTCCCACTGAAAGAGTATTACTAGAAAGACCATTAAGACTCTTTATCCTATCAACTGTAGTATTATTATCCCTAGCAATACCATACAAAGTATCACCTCTTTTAACAACATAAGTCTTCAAAGTATCACTATTAGGGATAACAAGTTGTTGTCCTATAGAAAGAACACTACTAGTAAGCTTATTAAAAGTCTTTAACTCCTCTACACTAACATCATATAAATTAGCAATCTTATATAAACTATCTCCCTTAACAGCAGTATAAACCTTAACACTTAAAGTATTTTCACTAGAAAGTCCAGGTATTAAAAGTTCTTGCCCTATTGATAAACTATTACTATTAAGATTATTTAACTTCTTAATATCCTCTACACTAACACCATAACTCTTCGCAATACCATACAAAGTATCACCTTTCTTAACATAATAAACACTTGTATCACTTTTCTCTACAATATCAGGAATTCTAAGAATCTGTCCAATAGCAAGTATATTACTACTAAGCTTATTAAGAGTCTTTATATCCTCAACTGAAACATCATAAAGCCTAGCAATCTTATACAAACTATCTCCTTTCTTAACAGTATAATAATTCCCCTTTGAAGTAGGAACATAATCATTCTTAGTATAAATAGCAATAGCTCTTACAACAGCCTCACCATAATCTTCATAATTATTAACAAACTTGTTCAAATCATCACTATTACTAACACTAGCATAATTAATAATTACACTCTCACTATCACCAGTATTTCTAATTATATAATCACCATCAAGCGCAGTATCCTCTTCCATTCTAAGTTGATAATACTTATTAACATCAATATCACTATTTTCAAACTGTTCTGCCAAAGTCTTAGCAAAACTACTACTATCTCTAAGAGCATAAATAATCTCAACTCCCGAAACAGAAGAATCAGATAGCCCATTAGTAATAACAATAACATCATCACCAAAACCAAAACTATTATCTATAAAATCAATTCTCTCATCCAAACTAATATTATTATCCGTAGTCCTAGTAATAACATTTTCTATTCCAAGTTCATCAAGTCTATTCTTTATATAATTAGAAACAAGTAAAGAAACATTTTTTTCAAGAACATTACCAC
Organism: uncultured Muribaculaceae bacterium; assembly: GCA_964630725.1. Classification (GTDB taxonomy): domain Bacteria; phylum Bacillota_I; class Bacilli_A; order RF39; family UBA660; genus JAEDJI01. The sequence continues at coordinate 10,286 of CAZVVV010000005.1, read as the reverse complement.
TCTTAAGACCAGTATTACTACCCCCACCAACAGGATTAATAGCCACTTTATAATTCATAAAAAATCACCAATAAATTATATGAAAAAACAAAAAAAATAGCACAAAGGCTATAAAACAATCTCATCTATACTCATTCTAGGTCTAGCATGAACATCTTGATTCTTATATCCAATTGCAACACAAGAAACCATATCCATATCTATATCAAAATAATCTTTAATCTCATCATTAACTTTATCAGTATTAGCAATCCATAAACTACCAAGTCCCATTTCAGTTGCCTTTAAACACATATTTTCTACAAAAGCACCAACCGATAAAATATCATTTTTACAAGAAGACATAGTAAACACTAAAATAAGTTTATTAGCTTCTCTAATAACATTCGCAGTATTTAAAACACTAATATCATCATCACTTTTTTTACTTTCTAAAAAACTTGCAACCATATCCTTATCATTTAAAGAAATAACTTTAACCCTCCATGGTTGTCTATTTTTAGCAGAAGGAGCCTTTATACCACATTCAATTATTTTTAAAATATCAGAATCACTAACAACATCATCAGTAAACTTTCTAATACTCCTTCTAGAACTAACTATTAAATCAAAATCCATTATATAATCACCTCTTCTTAGTATAATCATTTTTTCTATCTTCCATAACTTGTTCAATTACCATTCTAAGTTTAACTAAATCAGAAAGTCTCATCATATCAACAACATTCATATCAAGATATAACTTACCATTCTCATCTCTAAAAGAATCAAGTCCATCAAATAACTCATTAACATCCTCATCATTAATATGATTATTAATATAATCAATATTATTAACATAATACTTATCCTTTAAACATTCACTACTCATTCGACTCCTAGAAATAATATAATATATATCAGTAGCAAGAGCACCAACACAAAGACCAAAAAATATCATATTAAATAAAGTATTATCACTAAATACCTCTAAAGAAGAATGAAATGCATATGAAAAATAAGGAAGTAAAAAAGTACCTAAAAACATCTCACCAATTCGTTTTTTAGTAAAACCAACATTAACACATGCTTGTCCATTCATAACATTTCTAATTTTAACTAAATTATCAAGAGAATCATCAAGTAAATATTCTCCATCCGGAGTATAAAATCTTATCTTACCATTTTCTCTCTCATAAAACTCTACAAAATTTTTATTATTTTCACTTTTACTACAATCAATCATACTATCCCCCATCTACATTATATACCCCAAATAAAAATCATACAAGCACTATTTTTTTTCAATCAAACACATCAAATAAATCAACATTAAAATCTACTGCACCATTAACAACAATAATTGCATTGCAAAAAATATAAAAATATGCTATAATATGAAAACGAAAAAAGGAGTGATAAAATGGGATCCCCATGGCAATGTTCTGACTGTATATGGTTAGATTTAAATGACAGAAATTGGAAAGGTTTTAGATGTACAAAAAAAGGTTGGTATGTAAAACCAGAAAGTACAAGCTGTAGTAATCATTTTGAAAAGAAAAAAAATAATTCAAGTACTTGTTATTTAACTACCGCTATGTGTGAAATACTAAATGAACCAGATGACTGTTATGTATTAGAAACATTAAGATCTTTCAGAGACAATATAATGAAAAAAGATGAAAATTGTACACCTTTACTTGAAGAATATGATATAATTGGACCACAAATATGTGAAAATTTATATCAAGATGAACAAAAAGAAGTTATTGCAAGAAGTATGTTATATCTAAGAATATATCCTGCAATTAATGCTATTAAAAATAAGCAATATGATGATGCTATAGAAATATATAAAGATATGACTGAATTATTAAAAGAAAAATACAACGTAAAATATGAATGTACTAAATCTACAACTCAACATAAAAATAAAAAACTAAATCTACAATACTAAAAAGAAACCAATAGGTTTCTTTTTTATTCACTTCTAAGAGCAACAACAGGATCCTTCTTACTAGCCATCTTCGCAGGAATAAATCCTCCTATTAAAGTAAGAACTACACTAACACTAATAAGTATAATAGCATGACTAATACTAAGCCTTGCAACACCCTTCAAATCAGATAATTTATATATAATGTTATTAACAGGAACATTAAGTAAAACTGCAATACCTACTCCAATAAGACCACTAGTAATACCAATAATAAATGTCTCTGAATTAAACACTCTTGTTATATCCTTCTTTCTAGCACCAAGTGCACGAAGTATTCCAATCTCTTTAGTACGTTCTAAAACACTAATATAAGTAATAATACCTATCATTATACTAGAAACAACTAAAGAAATAGAACTAAATGCAATAAGAACAATCGTAATAGCATCCATTATATTACCAGAAAGCGAACTAATCATCTCAGCCATATCAGTATATAAAATCTTATCATCATCACTCTTATCATCATTATACTTATCCAAATAAGATAAAATCTTTTCTTTAGAATCAAAATCTTTTGGATAAAGCATTATATAACTAGGAACACTATCATCCCCTAAATATCCAAGAACACTTTCTTTAGTTACACTATCATCAAACTTTTGAAAAGTCAAAACATTATAGTCACTATTCTTTTGATCATTAACTATCTTAGAACTTTTATTAACATCAATTATCTTATTAACAAGTGATGAAGTATATAAAACACCACTACTAACAGACAACATTTCTTTATCCTTTTTACAACGAATAATAGCTTGAATCTTAATACTCATACTACTCTTATCATTATACATTTTTTCATAATCAGTACCCATCATATAATAACCATTATTAAATTGATAAAACGAATCATTAAAAATAACCTTAAATTCTTTAGACAATAAATCATCAAAACTAACATCTTTAGAAATATCAAAACCAAGAGACTTCAAAACATTCTTATCAACTTGATTATATTTATCAACAACAAGAATAAGACCAGGAACATTTGTATTAATCTTACCCATAAGTACATCATAATTACTTTCTACAATACCAACATCATCATTCAAAGTATCAGGAAACACACTCCAAGAATAATTATCATTACCTAAATTAGCACTCTTTATATATTGATAATTTTCACCATCAAAAGTTATAACATTTATACTTGTACTTCTAATATATGAAATACCTCCAAGTAAAGACTTATCAATATCAGAAACATATGAAACATAAGAAGAAGTAATTTTATTAACATGAGTAGCCTTTTCTAAAACATCATCCTTTGGTACTATAAACTTCTCACTTGTATATTCATGATATTTAACCTCATCAGAAGAATCCACAATATCAGACATCTCTATTGCTTGTTCACTTATAGTAATAGGCATTTGTGATAAAGATTCCCTTTCAAACTCATCAACTTTACCCTGAAATCCATTAGATAAAGACAAAATAAGAGCAATACCAATTATACCTATCGAAGAAGCAAAAGACGTAAGTAAAGTTCTACCCTTTTTAGTAATTATATTAGTAAGAGAAAGCTTTAAAGCAGTTAAAAATGACATTGAAGTCTTTCTAAAACTATAACTACTAGAATCATCTGCATCATAAGGATTAGAATCATCAATAATCTTTCCATCCTTTAAACTAATAATTCTATTAGAATACTCCTTAGCAAGCTCACCATTATGAGTAACCATAATAACAAGCTTATCCTTAGATATTTCTTTAATTAAATCCATAATTTGAACACTAGTAACAGAATCAAGTGCCCCCGTAGGTTCATCAGCTAAAATAATATCAGGATCATTTACCAAAGCACGCGCAATTGCAACCCTTTGCATTTGCCCACCAGATAACTGATTAGGCTTTTTATTAGCGTGATCCAAAAGTCCCACTCTAGAAAGAGCATCCATTGCCCTCTTCTTTCTTTCACTCCTAGAAACACCAGAAAGAGTCATTCCAAGTTCTACATTACTCAAAACACTAATATGAGAAATCAAATTATAACTTTGAAAAATAAATCCTATAGAATTATTCCTATAACTATCCCAATCCCTATCCTTAAATCTTTTCGTAGACTTACCATTTATAATTAAATCACCACTGTCATACTTATCAAGACCACCAATTATATTTAAAAAAGTTGTCTTACCACTTCCACTTGAACCAAGAATAGAAACAAACTCACTACTTCTAAACTTTACACTAACATCATCTAAAGCCTTTTGAACAAAATCCCCCGTTTTATAACTCTTAACTATATGCTTAACCTCTAACATAATTCCTCCTAACAACCACTGCTCATTAAAAATCAATTTACTAATATAATTAAATGAAAAGAGAGTGATATCATCAAAAAAATATTATACGTAATTATTATATTAATTACATCAATTCTTATTCCATTAAATATAAATGCTGAAACCACACAAGAAGTAATACATCAAGAAAAAAAAGACACAGTAGAAATAACACTAACTGGTACAATAATTTTAATAAGTATTTTATACATTTATAAAAAGAAGAAAATAAAACTATAACTTCTTTCCACTAAAGAAATACTTTATTAAGTAGAATAAAAACATAACAAGAATACCAATAATTACCCAACATAAAACAGTATATAGTATTCCATCAGTATGACCATAAAGTATAGAAAAAATAGAACTAGGTATATAATGATTAATAAAAGCATTAAGTTCAGAAACACCAAGTTTATCTCCAATACCATGAATAAGTCTAAAAAATACTTCAAGAATACCAATTAAATAAACTAAACGTTTTGTATCTTGGAAAACAATTGCAACCACTATAACAAGTATAACCAAAAATAACAAATCCATTTTACTCACCTACCATAAAAAAATTATAACATAATATTAATAAATTGCAAAATTATTTATAAAATTAAGTATGAAAAGTGCTAATGATGCAAAACTATGGACAACTATTTGTTTTATAATAGCAATGGCTATTACAGATGATTTAACAGCACAAGAACAAAACGCTATCGGAAATTGGTTTGTTCTTTTAGGTCAAGTCCTATGTACAACCGGAGCACTTCAACAAGAAATTGAAGAAAAAATAAAAGGAGTAACAATAAATGTTAATTCCAAACAAGCAAAACAAAATAATAATCCTTTTACTGAAAATTATATTGACATCCAAACATTAAAAAATACAATTCAAAAAGTCGAAGAACAACTAAATAATTTAGATTGATTAATTTGACACATATCATTTATTTTATAAAAAAAACTTTGTCAAAAAACAAAGTACAACACTAATTAAGCAAATAAACACCTAAAGTCAAATAACTAGCAAAAAGTATCCATAAAAAATATAATATTTGTAAATAAGAAGCTATCTTATTAATTTTATAAAACTTAATTATCATATAAATAACAAGAACATCAAGAATTAAAATCCATATAAATGAAACTAAATAAAATTTAAATACAAAAAATATTATAGACCACATCAAATTAACAAAAAGTTGTAACTTATAGACTCCTAATGCTTCACTATCAATACCATCATCTCTATAAATAAGATAACTAGAAATACCCATTAACACATAAAGAATAGTCCATGCAATAGGAAATAACCAATCTGGTGGAGATAGCACTGGTTTTATAACAATATCATAACTATCAGTATTAATAATTAAACCAATTATACTTCCTAATAAAACAGGTATTAAAATACTTATAAAAAGTTTTTTATAATTCATAATATCACCAATACTAGTATACGAAAAAAAAGAAAAAATATTATTATTTCTTCTTAACATTAGAATCCTTTAAAAAATATACAGGAAGATCTTTATTAAAATAATTAACTACATCATAAAGGCAAACATCATGACCCAATATTTTTTTAAAACATTCATTCATTTCATTACCTAAAGAATAATTAATTTCATCTATAACATCAACAAAATCTTCCTTAAGAGATTTCATTTCAAACTCATTTTTTTCATTTCTAAAAGCCTCATTAATAAAATAAAGTTCTATTAAATAATCACTATATTTTGTAATGGAAGAATTACCTCCAAGTAAATTAATAAAACTAATTAATTTTTCAAGATTATTCTTAATAAGAATATAACTAGTCGAAGATTTTCGAATATATTCAAGTTCATTAAGAGAACAATCTAAATAAGATTCTGGTATTAAAATACCTTTTATTTTAGAAATATCAATATAGTCCTTAACTAAAACCTCATCATAGCGATGAATTATTCGATCATTCTTATCATATATAAAATCAACATCTTCAATTATAAAAGAAATACCATGTTTAATATGAAGATTATAAGCACCATCTTCTATTTTATCATTAACATACAAATATCTAACACATGAAATAGTATCATCCAAATTACGACCATAAAAATTTCTATTAAGATCAATTCCTTTTTCTTTAGCCATTGAAGAAGACATAATACCGTTTTTTAAAATATTAACAAAAGAATAAAAATTAAAGCCACACGTATGTAAAAGTGTATTATCATTAAAGTTATAATTATTCATTAACATCACCTTTGTAAACAACTTTGTCAAGATAAAGCCCACAAGAAGACACACATTTGACATTATATGACTTTTTTTGACATTCCAGTATACATAAAACATCAGAGTAATTAAGTTTACCTTCTCCAACTAAAATTAACACAGACACTAAATTACGCACCATTTTTCTAAGAAAACCATTACCTGTAAACTCTATTTTCATTAGACAATTATTGACATTTATTTTTACATCATATATAGTTCTAACACAATTATCTTGACTTTTCTCATTAAAACAAAAACTTCTAAAATCATGTTCTCCTAAAAAAATAGGAATAACACTTTTCATCAACTCATCATTCAACTTTTTATTATACTGAAGAATATAATTTCTCATACAAGGATCATATTCACCCATATTTATATAATAACAATATGTTTTAGATAAAACATCATATCTAGCATGAAAATCATCATTTACTATATCAACATCTTTAACATATATTTCACCATTAAAACATTTATTAAGATATTTCTTTAAACTATACAATTTAACAGAAACATCTAAGTCAAAATGAGCAGTTTGTCCATTAGCATGAACACCCTTATCAGTTCTACCAGAAGCACATATATTAACCCTTTTACCATTATTAAGAGAAGTAAGTGCATCTTCCATAACACCTTGTATTGTCTTTAATTTATTTTGTCTTTGAAACCCATTAAAGCAAGACCCATCATAAGAAAACTTTATAAAATATCTCATTCTATTTACCTTTCTTCCTTTGTATATTATAAGTAATTTTAAGTAAACCTTTAGTGGAAATAAATCTGCTAATAAAAATACCAAACCTAGTCATAAAACCAGGAATAATAATAAGTTTCTTATCAAGATACATCTTTTTAAGACCATATATTGCAACATCACGAGCATTTAAAGACTTAATATTAAAACTAACCCCAGCAGTCTTATTAAAATTAGTACTAACTGGTCCAGGACACAAACAACTAACAACAACATGAGATTTATTTCGACGAAGTTCTTCATACAAAGCACAAGTAAAAGAAGTCACATAACTTTTAGAGGCATAATAACAACTCATCAAAGGACCACCTTTCAAAAGACCAGCACTTGATGAAACATTAAGTATATAACCTTTATCTTTTTTAATCATATCTTTTAAATACATACGAGTAAGAACATGAAGAGCTTTAATATTAACATCAATCATTTCAAGTTCAGTAAGCATATCACATGAATTATAATCACCAAAAAGGCCAAAACCAGCATTATTAATAAGCATATCAATATTATCTTTCTTAGTAAATATATATAAATCCTTAACCTTTTTTATATCACTTAAATCAGTAACAATATACTTATGTTCCCTTTTAAGAACATTCTTCAAATCCTCCAAAGATAAAGAATCTTTATCAACAAGAATTAACTCATAAGAAATACTATCTAAATAAATAGCCATTTCACGACCAATTCCAGAACCAGCCCCAGTTATAAGTGCCTTCATCGTATCACCTCACACTTATTATATAATAAACAAAGAAAAAAGTAAATAAATGTTAAATCACAAAAAAGAACTGAATTCATCAGTTCCTATCAAACTAATTATTTAAATAACTTACTCTTTATATTTTTTAAAGTTACTAATTTAAAATAACTATAAGGTTTATATATAACACTAATTTTACCTATATATTCTTCAATTCCTTCATCATGAGTAAAACCAGTTTTAAACCTATAAAGTCCATTATCTTTTTCTAAATAAATAATTCCTCCAAAATTATAAGTCTTACATTCCCTTTCAATACCCCATTTTATCATTTCAGTTTGCATCTTATAATTTGGCATTAAATGCCTTTTTTCATTAGAACTAGCACCATAAACATAATAAAGTTCATTCCCATAGCATATTGAAATTGCACCAGAAAGTGCTTCACCATCTTTTTCAACAATATATATTCTTAAAGTATCCTCATCATAAGCATTTAACATTCTCTTTAAATATTCATAAGGCCTAGCACCAATTTTATCTCTTACAACAGTCATCTTATATATATCATAAAAAATTTTTAAATCCTTTTCATCATGAGAATATCTTACCTTTAAATCATGTTTATCTGCTAAATTTATATTATACCTCGTTTTTTGCTTAAACTCATGTTTTAAATCTTCAATAGTTTTACCATTTAAATAAAGCTTTGCTTCAAATTTAGGATTAATAAAATCGTGAGGAGCAGAATTTTTCTTTTGTGTAGTATATCCATTCTTATTCAAAACCTTTTTTAAATCCTCATCATTTTTAATCGGAGGATCAAACGTTAAAACATAAGCATTATATTTTTTAGCAATCTTTTTCGCTTCATTCATCAACTCATTTAAAACATTAACATCATATATATTACATATTGGACCACGCGGAGAATACATAAAAGTAACATTTGTATTTGGTATTTTTTGAATCAATATCAGCATTGCAGCATATATCTCATCATCTTTTTTCAAATAAATACATTCTTCTTTCCAATTATTCTTAACTAATCCCCAATTAATATTTTGCATAAAACTAACATAATCTTGTCTTTCTAAAAAATCATTATATTGTTTAACTTCTTTTTCATTTTCTAAATCTAAAACTGCCATTGTATTAACTCCTTTTAACCTATTACTAAATCAACACCTTAAAAAAGTACTAACGTGCTAATTATCTAATTTCTTTTTCAAAACTTCAAGTCCATAAACAATTATTCCACCAATTATAAAAAATAAAATACTAAAAGTTCCAAAACTCATTGCTTCTTGTGGTACTTCTAAACTTGTTGGACCCATAATTATTGCATATATTGAACCAATCATTAAACCAAGAACTAAATAAATAGTTTGAGATCTATACTTATCTAAAGCTTTCTTTATTATTTTAACAATAAGAAGCATTCCTACAATAACACCAAGTCCAAATATTATTAATATTGGTAAAACCTTAAAATTAAAATGCAAAAACTCACTAATCGAAGTAATAATTGGAACATAAAGACCAAATATAAGTAAAAGAGTTGAACCAGATATACCAGGAACTACCATCGCAGAAATAGCAATAACTCCTGCAAAAAATAAATATAAAACAAGACCTATATTAAGATTAGCAAGATCAATACTACTTCCTCCACCAACAGGATTAAAATAAGTAATAAGACAAACTATAAAAATACCAATCAATGCATAAAATAAATATCCATATTTTCCCTTTAATGTATCTTTTTCATCCCTAACTATTAAAGGAATAGCAAATACTATAAAGCCTATAAATACTGAACTAACACTATATATATGTTTTTCAAATAAACTAGAAAGAATAATCGAAGCAATAGCCATACCAATTGCCCATCCAATACCTAGCTTAATTAAAAATGATAATGCTTTCTTTTTATCATGTCCTTTACTAATTAAAGCATTAATACTATTAATAAACTCCTCATAAAATCCTAATATAAATGCAACAGTGCCACCAGATATACCAGGAACACTATCTGCAAGTGCCATACAAAAACCTTGCACCATATTAACAATATTTTTTTTCATAAACTCTCCTTCATCATTTTATTTTATCAAAATAAATATCATATCCATTACTAGAATATTTTTCAATAGCCTTAACTATTTTTTCATCATAAGTATAATTATAACCTATAAAAGATTCATCACCAATCACATAATAAGGAACCCCACTAGAATTATCGCCTTTAGCAGTAACAAACTTCTTCATTAAAGAAGCATTCGAAGAATCATGCCA
>CAZVVV010000004.1:0-15126 GCA_964630725.1 uncultured Muribaculaceae bacterium | reverse complement strand
TTAGAATCACTTTCATTTAATTTTTTATCAATCAAAAAAGCATACCCATCATCATTAAACATATCAGTATCATTTTTATTTACAATAATTCCAATAACATCATTATCATCTTTAAAATCATATTTATTTATAGAACATCCAAGCTCTAAAATCTTTTCTAATATATCCATAAAAACCCCCATATTACTAAATAATATTTAATAAAATACCACTTAATACTCCGATTATATATATAATTAATAATATTAAAATATTTTCTTTAATATTTTTATTTTGTTTAAATAATACTAATAAAGCTACTCCACTTCCTGAAAGAAGCCCTGAAATAGTAGTACCAAAACTTATTATATTATCAATATATAATTGTGTTATTAAAACACTAGCACTACAATTAGGAATCAATCCAATAAGTGATGAAAAAATTGGTCCAAGAACACTATTTGAATAAAACAAACTCTTTAATGTTTCTTCAGATACAAAAGTCATTACATAATTTAGTATAAAAGTAATTATAATTATAAATATTAATATACTAAAAGTATGTTTTAATGACGATTTAATAATACCATGCTCACAGTCACAATGATCATGTTCACATATTTCATAATATTTATGCTTAACCTCTTTTTTAGGCTTTATTATTAAATCAATAAGCATTCCACATATTATCCCAATAATTATTTTAACTAGTAATATTTTTATAATCAATGAAAAACTAGCATGATTAGCAATTAACACTGGTAACATTTCATCACTAGTGGATAAAAATATAGCAATAAGAGTACCTAATGATATAATTCTTGTTATATACAAATTAACTGCTGAAGCACCAAAACCACACTGAGGAAAAGCTCCAAGAAGTGAACCTATTATTACTCCAAACTTACTATTTTTTAGTTTTTCTTTAGATTTATTTCCTAATTTATGTTCAATGTATTCGATAATTATAAATGTTATGAATAGGAATGGAAATAACTTAATAGAATCTATTAATGTATCTTTTATTATGTCTAACATAATACCTCTCCTTTTTTATACATGAATATTATAACATTATTATATCTTAAAATAAAGAAAAATGATGACTAATAAGTCATCATTTAAGTATTTTATGCATTTAATCAGGTGTTTTAATTTACTATGCAAACAATTTTATATATTTTTTAATTTCTTTATCGGTTAAAATTTTACCATTACTGATAATTTTTTCATTTATTATAAAAATAGGTTTATTAATACTTTTATACATTTCTAGAGTTTTTTCATCATCTAGAATATTAATTTCTATCTTGTTGTTCATATCTTTAGTTGCTTTATTTAAGTTTTTTAGGAGTTTTATTCTGTTACTTGAATTATCACCGATAATTTTTATATTCACATCCCACCGCCTTTCATAAACAATAATTTTGTTTACATCTTAAGTATAGTAAGCTAAACTTAAATGAAACTGAATTTATGAAATATTTTTAAATTTTTATTAAAATGTAAAATTTGTATGAATAATTTGACACGCAAACAATTATTTACTATTATTACTTTAGAAGTTATGTTAATTGTTGGTACTCCTCTGTTCTACTGTTTCTAAAGGAACAAGTAAACGGGGTGATGTCTATGGTGAAAGGATTTAATTATACAAATAATTCCTCTAAAGTTTTGAATGAATATCCCCTTTGCTTTACATATTTTATCATTGTATCTAATTCATTTACAATATAATTATTAGTATCTAAACTATATATATTACCCTTCTTTAAATCCTTCTTTATATTATCATATAAATAACTATCATACACATATTTAGGCTTAATAGTATTCATTTTATTATTTTTACATACATTTAATGTATCATAATTAATTTCATCAGTATAACAATATTTAATATCATAATTAGAATATTTTCTTAATATTTTATTAGTCTTATTAAGATCATTATCATTATATTTATTATCATATCCATAGTTACCTATATAATGCTCTTGTTTTACTATAGAATTAACTATATATGGAGATAATTCTATTATATTACCATCAATAAAAAAAGTTGCTTTAATATTATTATTACTTAATATATCTAATACTTTATCTATACCTACATACTTAATAACATTAGATACTCTAAATACTAAAGAAATATCTTGCTTATCAGTATTTATTCCAATTATAAATTTATCTAAATTATCACTTATTAAATCATTAGGAAGTTCCTCTTTATAAACATATAAATTTTCATTATATTTACCTAAATTTTTCATTTTAATATAACTTTCATTTACATTAACCACTTTCCCTTTAGTACCCGATAATATATAATCATCATATATAACAGATTCCATTGCATAAGTATTAAAATCATCTTGTTTACTCACTATTTCTATCATTATTGGATCTTTATTCTTAGACAATTCAACCATCATATCTGTATAATAAAAACTAAAACAAGTAAGAAATGCTATTCCTATAATCTGAAACATCTTTTTCACGATATCACCAATTAATTATATGAAAAAAGAACAAGGTTTTAGACCTTATTCTTGAGTTATTTCAGCACTTTCTATTATATAATTATTACTCATATACTTATCTTTACTATTATTTATAATTATAGTAGCACTTTTATTATTATCTAAAATAAACTTTATTCCACCCTCACTACAATTATTACTTGGTATAACCTTCATATCTTTTACTTTTCTATCAGACTTAACCTCAATAAAATCCATTTCATATTTTATAGAACTATCTATATTAAAAGATGGATATTTATTTATAAAAACTTTTCCTTTTTTATTTAAAACATATAAATTAAACATCGAATTATCACTACAAGTTCTACTAGCGGCAATCTTAGCAACACCATATGGAAAAGATTTACCAAGTTGTTCCATAGAAACTTCATTAACATATTTTAAAGTAGAGTCTTCAATTTTAAAATATATATTTTTATTAAAATAAATTACATCATCTTCTTCTATATCTATACTAGCACTATTCTCTTCTTTTTGCATATCACTTCTTACATATAAAATACCATATGTAATTAAGAAAACTCCCCCCAATAAAAGAAATAATGCAAAGTATCTTAACTTACTTCTTTTCTTCATATCATCACTACCCTATAATAATGATAATATTTATTTTAAAAAAAAGCAAGAAAAAAAGAATATTTCTATTCTTCAACTTTCTTAATAACTTCTTTTCCTTTATATTCTCCACATGATTTACATACACGGTGAGATTTAACTATTGCACCACAACTAGGACATTTTGTTACTCCTTTTGCAGTAAGAGCCATATGTGCTCTTCTTGTTCTAGCTCTTGTCTTAGAAACCTTTCTTGCTGGAACTGCCATTTATATCACTCCTTCTTCATCCTATTTGACTAATTTGTCACTGCTTTATAAATTATACACTATTGTTTGAAAAAATACAAGTTTTTTTAAATTAATATTTTAACTTATAAAAGAAAACCTATCTTATAGACTTTAAAAAATCCTTTGATTTTAAGTAAAGACCTGTATATCTTTCATAATAACCTTCAAGAAATTTATTAATTTCATACTTATTTTTATCTAATATATTTAATTCTTTTATCTTTGATATATCTACATAATAAAACATTCTAAGAAGTTTTATTGTTTTTAAATCAGTTACATATTCATTAGTATAACAATTCTTACAAACATATCCTCCAGAATCACTACTTATAGTCATTATTTCATTTTTAGAACCACATATACTACAATGATCCAATATAGGTTTTACACCAAGATATTCTAAAAATTTAAGCTCAACAATATTAGTAATAATCATTGGATCAAATAAATTATTTATCTTTATAATAGCAGCCTCCATTATATCAAATAAATCATAGTTATTAGTTTCTTTTATTACTTGATTAGTTAAATCTACTAAATAAGATAAATATCCAATTCTAGAAAAATCTGTTTTAATATTTTTTAACTCATCTATTATATCTACCTCAATTAAAGTAGATAAACCATCTTCTTTATATGATATATGAAAATAACCATAAGTTAGCTTTAATGAAACACTTCTTAATTTACTTTTAATATTTCTACATCCTTTAGAAATAACTCCGATAGTACCATATTCTTTTGTTAAAATATGTAATACTTTACTAGACTCTTTATAATTTATATCTTTAATTATTATTCCTTTTACTTTCTCTATCCTCATCTTTTTCTATTTCTTTCATAAAAAGATAATATTTTAAATCTCCAGTATTTTTAAACAATTTCCAAAGTATATCATTCATTATTATCACCTAATAATATAATGATATTTTTTTAATCATTTAATTCAGTAATACCTAAATATTCAAAAATATTTTCTTTTTCTCTCCAATTCTTTATAGTTTTTACATATAATTCTAAAAACACTTTCTTCCCTAGTAAATCTTCAATTTCTACTCTAGATATACTACCAATCTTTTTTAACATAGAACCCTGTTTCCCTATAATAATTTTTTTTAGATTATCCCTATCCACAATAATTAAAGCATTTATATAAACACTATCCTTCTTATAAGAAATATTTTCTATAAGACATGTAATAGCATGAGGCACTTCTTCTTTTGTTAACATAAGTACTTTTTCTCTAATAATTTCACTTATCATAAAACTTTCAGATACATTAGTAATAACATCATCATCAAAATACTTTATATCATCCTTTAAATGAGTCTTAATTACTTTAATAAGCTCTTTAATATTATCTCCCTTTAATGAAGAAATTGGAACTATATCAAGAAAATTATACATATCTTTTAAATTAACAATTTCAGTAATTAATTTTTCCTTATTTATTTTATCAGTTTTATTAAGTACTAAAATTACTTCTTTTTCCTCTTGTTTTAATTTATTTAAAATCTTTTCATCACCCTTACCAAATCCAGATGCTATATCTACAATAAATAAAACTATATCATTTTCCATTGCCTCATAAGCTTTTTTATTAAGAACAGTACCAAGTTTATTTGATGCCCTTGCAATACCTGGAGTATCAACAAACACTATTTGAGTATCAGTATCATTATATATACCATAAATATTGTTTCTAGTAGTCCCTACCTTATCACTAGTTATTGCTAGCTTTTTATTCATTATTTTATTAAGTAGAGTTGATTTACCTACATTAGGTCTTCCTACGATTGAAACAAAACCACTTTTCATAATAAACCCCCGAATTCATTAATACAAAAATCTGTATATTTATATTCTGTTACCCTATCTTTATCATAAATAAATATTTTAGTATCCTTAGTAAAAAATTCTGTAAATACTTGTCTACACAACATACAAGGAAATGGATGCACTCCAGAAGATGCAATATGTAACTCCTTAAAATCATTCTTTCCATAACCAGAAGCTATAGCACTAAATATAGCAACACGTTCTGCACACACAGTAGCACCATATGAAACATTTTCAATATTTACTCCACAAAATTCTTTATTATCATTAGTAACAACAATAGCACAAACTTTATAGTTAGAATAAGGACTATAAGAATTGTTTAATAATTTACTTAATTTTTCTCTCATAATTAACCTCTAAAAAATTCTATTAATTTTGGTAAATAAATTAATATACCAAGAATAAATGCAAATACAGATGCAATTCCTACTGCTCCACTAGCACAATCTTTAGCAACTTTAGCAAGTGGTTTTTTTTCAGTAGTAACTAAATTAACTACAGCCTCAATAGCGGTATTAATCATTTCAAGTGATAGAATCATTCCAATAAGAAGAAGAACTATCAATCTCTCAGTATAAGATATACCAAGCACCATTCCCAGTATCATAGCTATAATTCCCATTACTAACATAACTATTATATTTTGTTCATGATAAAATGCATATCTAATTCCTTCATAACAATATTTAAAAGATAATGTAAACCTTTTAAAACTTTTTTTATTTTCCTTAAATATTTGTGAATCTTTTTCCATTTAAAATCAACTCCTGTTTTTCAAACATTATTTTTTCATCTTCTTTTTCCATATGATCATATCCTAGTAAATGAAGTAAGCCATGTATACTTAAAAAACATAACTCCCTAATTAAAGTATGACCATAATCCTTACTTTGCTCTATTGCTTTATCCACTGATATATAAATATCACCAAGAACAGTTTTTGAAGAGTAACTCTCTTCCTCTTTTTCATCAAGTAATGCAAAACTAATTACATCTGTTTCTCTATCAATATTACGATACTCTTTATTTAAATCATGAATCGTAGGATTATCCACTAAAATAACATTAAAATATATATCTTTTAAACCCTCCACTTCAATAGCATGATTAAGTATCTTTTTAATACATCTAATCTCTTTTTTTAAGTTATATTCTGTATTATTATAAATATTATAATTTTTTATAACATTAAAAACCATATTACACCTCCGACTAATCCTATTACTAATATATCAATTAACCACTCTTTTTTCAACCAATCTGGTAAAATATTTTCAAATCTATCAAATAATCTATATATAAAATATCCAAGTAAAGCACCTAATACATTTAATATAATATCATCAACATCAAATACTCTACCTATAATTGACTGAATAAGTTCAATTGATAAAGATATAATAAAAGCATATCCCATTACTGAAAGAGGCTTTTTTAAATCTAAATAATACGTTATATAAAGCCCATAAGGTAAGAAAAGCAATAAGTTACCAAATATATTCCTATAAAATAAATTACTTCCCAAATCATATCTTAATATCTCCTTAAAAGGAATTAAATTAGCACTAGCCCATGATACATCTTGATATGTAACAGCATGAAATAAACACAATATATAAAGAATAAATAATAAATTAAATATTTCTTTATATAAAATAGCTTTCTCATTATTTTTTCTAAGATATCCAACCCTTACTGTAATAGCAACAATAACAGTCATAACAATCATTGGCCAAGAATACCCTAATATTAATAATACTTGTTCTTTTAATTCTACTAGCATATTTGCTCCTTAATCTTGTTTATTTTCTTCAAATATTTTTGATTCTTTTTCCAAAGAAATATTTTCATAAGTTTTAATAAAAACCTCTATAAACATTTTACCATTTTCTTTATAATTTTTCAAAACTTTTTCATAAATAATATATTCTTTATCATCAAGTGATTCATTCATACTAGAAATAACATTATTATGAAGCATATCTATCATTTGCTTATCAGTATATTTTTTCTTAATAATATAAGCATTCTTTTTATTCTTTATTTTTAAAGTAAATAAATTATTTTTAAATAAATTATTTTCCTTCTCATTAGATATTTTTTTATTTATTTTAAATAATAATAAATCTTTATTAAAAACACTTATAATTATACCACTTTCTCCATCATCACTCTTAGTTAAAACTTCTCTTATATCACTCATATTAGCCTTTATTACATACCAAACCTCTGCATAAACAATAGCATTTGACTTTACCCTTCCAACAACATTTTCATTTCTAAAAATATTACCAGATACAATTATATCCCCTTTTTTAACATAATCATCTTTATTTTTCAATATTTCCCCACTTGAAGCATAAATATCTCTTATATATCCGTTTTTAGCAGCCACAATATCAGTAGCACCATTCCCAATACTTTTTTTATTCTTATCTTTCCTTTCAATTACTTTAACATTAAGCACTACTCCATTTCTTTCAAATTCAATCCACTCTATCTTATCTTTATTATCATTTTTAATTTTATTTTTAATAACTTCTAACTTTTGATAACTCCTACTATAACTATATAAAGTAATACCATTTTTTTCAAGTTCACTTTTTAAAAGAGTTTTTAATTCATTACTTTCTGTTTCATAATTTATAAATAAAATAAAATTAGTAAATAAAATAATTATAAATATAGAAAGTAAAAAAAATATAAGAAACATTCTATATCTTTTAAATAAATATTTTATTCTATTTATTCCACATATTTTTATTATATTTATTTCATAAGTAGTTCTTATACTTTTAATTTTTGCATAATTAATATATGTTGTTTTAAAAGTAATTACATTTTCTTCATACTCTATATCATATATATCAATACCAAACCTAAATAACTTAGAAAGAATCATTTTAGGATTCTTACCTTTTATTTGAATTACATAGTAATTAATCATAAATCACCTATATTCTATTTTATCAATATTACCCTTAATTAAAAGTTCATGATCATATAATTTATTTATAACTAAATTAGAACCACTTATTAAAAGATTAAATGAAAAACAATCTACAAGTATTTTATCATCATCAAATACCAAAATAGATTTATAATTTACTATATTTACTTTATCTTTATATAAATTAATCTTTAAACTCTCATCTTTTATATATTCAAGAATTTTAGAAAACATATAATCACCTAAATAATTATATTAAAAAAAGACCTAATTAATGATTAAGTCTTTCTTTAATACAACTAGATAATTCTTTCATATCACATCTATTTTTTACTAAAGGAGTAATTTCTTTCATAACATTACCAAAATCTTTAATACTTTCTGCCCCAGTTTTTAAAATAACATTATCTATAATATCATTTAATTCATCTTCACTTAACATACTAGGCATATACTTCTTTAAAATATCCACTTCTTGTTGATAAGAATCCGCTAAATCCATTCTATTAGCATTCTTAAATTCTTTAATTGAATCATTTCTCATTTTAATTTGTTTATTAATAACATCAAGATATAATTCATCATTTTCTTCTTTTTTATTATTAATTACTTCAAGTTGCACTGCTCCTTTTACTGATCTTAAAGTATTAAGTAATACCTTATCCTTTTCTTTCATTGCACTTATTAAATCATTCTTAATTGTTTCTTTTAACATATATCCTCCTTTAAAATTAAAGAGAAAGATTAACTTTCCCTTCTTGTTCTTTTATTTCTTTTTCTAGAGTTGATTGTATTTTGTTTCTTTTCTTCTCTTCTTACTACTCCAGGTTTAGAATAGTATTTTCTTTTCTTAACGTCAGAAAGGACACCATCACGAGAACATTTTACTTTGAAACGTTTGATTGCACCATCTAAGTTACCTTTTACACTAACTTCTGTCATATATATCCCTCCTTTTCGTGTTTAATTCATTAGTATTATACCAAAGATTTACTTTGTTTTCAACTTTTTTCTTCATTTTTTTAAACATTATTAAAATAATTTCAACTCTTAAACTCAAACTTAACACTAGTATCTTTCTTTATAACAGTATTCTTACTAACAGATTGACTACTTACATAACCATATCCTTTAAATGTACACTTAATATTTAAAAGATTACATACTGCCCTTACCTGTTTCTTAGAATACTCTTTTAAATCAGGCATCTTATATTCACTATCATTAGTAAGCAATATTATAATATCATTTACATTAACTACATTCCCTTTTTCAGGATACTGATTAATAACCTTATTACCATTACCTAACACTAAATAATTTATATTATTCTTCTTTAATGTTTGCTTTACTTTAGATAAATCCCTATTAATATAATTTTCTACTTCATAATTATTTATAGTCTTATCTTCTGCTGTATCATATATTTCTAAATACTTACTAACATTCTTCACTACTGATTTTACAGTATTATAAAGAGGAGCAGAACTACCATATAAAGAATCCTTTACTGATATAAACAAAATCACTTCAGGATCATCCTTTGGCCACATTCCTGCGAATGACTTAATAGTATGAGAATCATCACTATAATATCTACCAGTCTTAGTATTAACATATTGAGCAGTACCAGTTTTACCAATCAAATCATATCCTTTTAAATAATAACCAGTACCAGTAGCATAAGAAGATGATGAATGAACAACATCATACATTAAATCCTTCATCTTTTCCACTGTTTTATGAGATGCAACAGTACCAAGTTCTTCCTTTTCTCCCTTAAACACTACTTTATTATTCTCATCTACTACTTTATCAATAATATAAGGCTTTAACATTACTCCATCATTTGCAATAGAAGTAAGAGCTTGTATATGTTGCATTTGAGTAGTAGTAATCCCTTGTCCAAAACCAGCATTAAATACTTCAGTCTCATACTTAAAAGAAATCTTTCCTGTAGCTTCATTAGAAAGTGTAATACCAGTCTTTTTACCAAAACCTAACTTATCAAAATAATCAGCAAGAATAGTCTTATTCATATGCTTATCAATCAAATTAATAATACCAACATTAGAAGAATAAGCAAACCCCTCATCATATGTAATATTTCCAAAACCACTCTTTAACCAATCATAAATATTAGTCCCATCAGAAGTAGTATACTTACCAGACTTAAACTTTTCATCACCCTTATAAGTACCAGCCTCCATCGCAGCCATATATGTATATATTTTCATAACAGAACCAGGTTCATAAGCATAAGAAACATTATAATTATTCCAATCACTAACATTCATCTTATTAGGATCATAACTAGGTACTTGAGAAAGAGCAAGAATCTTTCCTGTTTTAGCATCCGCTAAAGTAATAGCCATCCAATCAAAACTATATTTATCCTTTGAATCAGTAATAGCCTCCTCAACAAAAAACTGAATATTAGAATCAACAGTTAAATAAACATCATTCCCATCAACAGCTTTCTTAGTCTTTTCCTTAGTACCCGCGATCTTATAACCATTTAAATCAGTCTGATAAGTAGTATACCCATCAGTACCAGACAATACATCATTAAGCAATAACTCTAAACCATACTCACCAGTTACATTACCATTATCATCTTTTTTAGCATAACCAAGAGTATAAGATAAAAAATTCCCATTTGGATAATACCTTTGTTCATCCTCAATAAAATCAATACCAGGTAAATTAAGTTCTTTAATAGCATCCTTTTCAAGCTCAGTAAGACCCTTACCAGCAGTACCAAACTCTACTTGATATAAATCTTGTTCTAATATTTCCAATATATCATCATAAGACATCTTAATAACCTTAGATAACGCCTTAGCAGTAGCCTTCTTATCCTTTACATGATATAACTTACTCTCATTCTCACTACGAGACTCATCCAAATAAGCAATTAAAGTATAAGATGAAACATTAAGAGCCAAACTATCTCCCTTAGAATCATATATACTACCTCTTTTAGCACTAATACTCTTTTCTACAACACTACGAGAATCTGCAAACTCTTTTAAATTCGTACCCTCATAACTATCCTTAAATATCATATTAGAAAGAACAAATAAAAAAACAAAAAAACAAAAAAGAACAAAAATCAAAAAGAAATTTATCATTTTTATATTTTTGTTCTTATTCATTTATAATCACCTACTCTATTGTTTTAACACTATTACTAGTATAACTCAATCCTACTTTTTTCGCAACCTTTTGTAAGTTCTCTAAAGAAGCTAACTCATTAATTTTCATTTGTAAACTTTCATTAGACTTTTCTTGAGTAGAAACTTCTTCCTTAGCCACTTCAACATCATAATTTGCCTTAGAAAGTAATGATGAAGCACACACTGAAGCAAATGGTGAAAAAATTAATAAAGCAATAGTCAAAGTAAGTAACCTTCTTTCAAAACGAGACAACTTACTCTTCTTTTTTCTACTCATCTAAATCCCTCCTTATTTTACTCTTTCAATTACTCTTAACTTAGCACTCTTAGCACGACTATTATATTCTAATTCATTCGATGTTGGTAATATAGGTTTCTTTGTAATTAACTTAAAATCTGGTAAATGATCATCCTCAATAAAAGGATTACCCTTCACTAACTCATCAACATCACTAACTTCTTTAAATATTCTTTTACATATCTTATCCTCAAGAGAATGAAATGTAATAACACATATTCTTCCTCCAATATTAAGTAAATCTAAACTATCTCTTAAAGAACTTTCAAACTCTTCAAGCTCATTATTCACTTCAATCCTTATTGCTTGAAACACTCTCTTCGCAGGATGACCATTCCTTTTTTCTTTATAAGGAATACACCTATCTATAATATCTACAAGCTCCAAAGTAGTAGCAATCTCTTTTATACTCCTTTGTTTTTCTATCTCTTTAGCAATACGAAGTGCATGCTTTTCCTCTCCATACTCTCTAAATATTCTAGTAAGATCATCCACACTATAACTATTTACAACATCATAAGCAGACAACTCACTATCCTGTTTCATCCTCATATCAAGTCTAGCATCCTTCATATAACTAAAACCACGACTATCTTGATCAATCTCAACAGAAGAAATACCAAGATCATATAAAATTCCATCTACTTTATCAACATTCTCATCATTCAAACACTTCTTTATATTAATAAATCCTGTATTAAATATTTTATAATTATCACCAATTTCATCCAATACTTTAGAACTATGATTAATTGCATCTATGTCTTTATCAAAGGCGAATAAAAACCCCTTTTTATCTCTTTTTAATATTTCCTTTGAATGACCAGCATAACCTAAAGTCATATCTACATATAATCCACCATCTTTTATATTAAGATTATAAATTGATTCATTAAGTAAAACACTCTTATGTAACATATTAATCACCAAAATCACTTTCAAATAGATGGTCTGCTAAATCAGATAGAACTTCTTTATTCACATCAAAGAAACTATCCCATTTATCTTTAGCCCATATTTCTAATCTGTCATTTACACCAAGAACAATACATTCTTTATCAAGAGAAGCATAACTACAAAGTTGTGGTGCAAGTTTAATTCTACCTTGCTTATCAAATTCACAAACAGTGGCACCGGATAAAAATATTCTAGTAAAATTTCTAGCATCTTTCTTAGTAAATGGTAATGTTTGTAACTTAGAAACAATAATCTTCCATTGTTCTTCTGAGTATAAAAACAAACAATTATCTAAACCACGAGTTACAATTATTTTATCTCCTAACTCATCACGTAGTTTCGAAGGAATTATTATTCTTCCTTTTTCATCAATATTATGATGAAACTCACCCATCAACATAGAAATCACCACTTTTTCCCACTAATATCCACTGTCTACCACAATTTTACTTCCTTATTTTATAGTTGTCTATATTTTTTATTAAAAAAAGACAAAAAAAAAGTAAATAAAAACAAGTGTTTGTCAACACTTGTATTGCTTTACATAATTATTTTGTAAATTTTTATCTTTACTCAACTTACTAATAGAATGATTATAAGACAAATCACAATCCCTAGCATACTCTAAATCATTACATTCCCCATTTATAAATACTTTATACCTAGGAAGTAAAACATCAACCCTTACATCATCATCATTAATCATATAAGATATTAAAGAACAAGCACCATCCTTATCACACATAAGAGTACAAAGAACTCCTAAATCCTTAGCCTTTTTATATAAAACTTCATTAACAACATAACCAGTACTCATATTAGTATCGTAATCAACAATTTCTTCATATGGATACATAATACGTGTATCAACATCAGAATCAAGCAATAAAGAATTATAACTAACTATATCAGGAAAATTATCCCTAAAACTCTTAAGCTTAGATAAATCCTCTTGCTCTAACATATCACTAAGAACATTCTTAAGAGGACCCTCTAATTCACAATCATTAAGAATCATAAGCAAAGAACTATTAAAACCATCTTTATACATCTTACTAATTACATACTCTTTATCAATACCATCTACTTCTTCAAGCACTTTTATTAAAGTACCATAACTATTAAGTTCAATTAACTTATCAATACCCTTTTTAACAGACACAGAACTCCTGAAAGATATCAATTTAATAAGTTCAAATATATAATTAGAATTATTAAAATTAATAATACTATCAACCAACTTACTAACTTGATCCTCATTAAATAAATTAGACTTAATAAAATATGTTTCTATATTATAAAGTAAAACCGAAGGAATACTTTCACTAAGATAAGATATTAATAAATCCTTCTTATCAGTATAATCAAACATAAAAACCAATAACTCATCATAATTATTATCCCTAGCAAAAGCTGCAATCTTCTCAACAGGAAAATTCTTTACACTCTTAATATAATCCTCTAAATCAATACCAAAATATAAATAATCATTTAATAAATAATCTAAAACATAATCTAAAGCCCTTCTTTCATCACCATTATAATCAGGTTTAGTATTCTTAATCTTTTTCATTATTTTACCAATATTATCATCAATATATTTATTAAATTCAGCTGTAAACATATAATCACCTCAAATAATGACTTTATTATATGACAAAACAAAAAAATAAGCAAGTTTTAAATAAAAAAAATGATATGTATAAAACATACCATTTAATTATAATTCAACTTATATTTCAGATATAACAGTAATTATCATTGGAACACTACCAGTTTCCTTTTCAAAGTAATGACTAAGAACATCTCTTATTCTAAGCTTTAAACCAGTAAAATCAACCTTTTTATTAGGTACAACCAAATCAAGTATTACCTCTTTACATAACTCTTCAGTCTTAGCAATAAGATCTAAATTATCTTTTACATAAATAAATCCCCTAGTTATTATTTGAGGTTCCACTAAAATCTTTTTAGTCTTTTTATCCAAACTTGCACTTACTATTACAATACCATTCTTACTCAATAATTGTCTATCTTTTAATACTAACTCACCAATATCATCAGATTGATTACCATCTATTAATATTTCATCAGTCTTAATATGTTCATTATTATCTTGTAAAACCCCATTATTAAACTCTACTACATCCCCATTTAATTTAAGTAATATATTATCTTTATTAATACCAGTTAACTCTGCTACATTAGCATTCATATATTGATATCTATATTCACCACGAACAGGCATATAATACTTAGGATTCATAAGATTAATCATTTGCATTAAATCCTCACTAGAGGCATGATGTAATACATGCTTCTTCATAGAAAGACTAACAGCATCAACATCAAGTCTAGATAAATCATCCACTATCTTTGAAACAATCTTTTCATTACCAGGATAAACAGGTTCAGAAATAAACACAGTATCCCCAGCTTTTAATTTAATATACTTATCATAACCATTAATAATCTTTTCTAAACTTGCAACCTCTTTTTCTTTATCATCCGCTACTATTATAACTAC
>CAZVVV010000003.1:6161-16080 GCA_964630725.1 uncultured Muribaculaceae bacterium | reverse complement strand
ACCATTAAATAATAATGAGAAACCTCCAAAAAATTGTAGTAAAAATTCATATAAAAATCTAAAAAATGTATCCATAACTGCCTCCTACTTCACCTTAATAACATTTGAGTATACATTAAAATCATTATAATAAATTGAATCAATGCTTATAATAATATATTTAAATATAGACCTAATAAACTCAATATCTATTTCTGTTTGTTCTTTAGGAATTATAATAGCAAAATTATATCCTTCATTAATCATAGATATTATCTTAGATTTATTATCAATAAAAGATTTATAATCAATTGTAAGAGAAATCTTTTCTTTACAAATATCATTATCAATTAAGTTTAATAATCTTAATATCTTATCCTCTTTACTAAATAAACTAGTAGAAAATGAAACTATATAATTATTTGTATAATCTAAAGATATAATTTCTTCAAACATCCTACATATTACAAGATAATATTGTATAAATAACATATCTTCATAAATAACTTCTGAATTATAAACATTTGAAATTGCATAACTACTATAAAGCTTTGGAAATTTAATATTATATGATAAAGAAGTATTATAAACCTTTCTTATATTAGTTTGATAATAATCACAATTAAATTTTTTATCCTTAAACTGTTCAATAAATTCTACCCTTTTACTTTTATATTCATTATAAACACTAATAACTTCATTATAAAAATCAATATCTTCTAATTTTAAGTATTCCTTTCTATCTTCATATAAACCATTTGCTAAAACATTAGCTTTTATATTACAACAATCCGCTAAAAAGACATTAACATATATTGGTAAACTAGAAATAGTTAAATAATCATAATTTCTAGTTTTAAATTTTCTAGATTTTTCATATAAATTATATTCAATATTTGAAAAAGTATTTTTCTTAATATGAGGTCCCATATCAAAATATCTTATTTCTACATAATCATTAAAAAATTCATTAAATATTTCTTCATTATAATATTTTTTTAATGTAATTTTAAGAATTTTCTTTATACTTTTTCTAGTATAATCAATATATTCATTAACAATATTTATACTTTTCATAAAATCACCACCTTTTAATCATGATTAAATTCTATAATAGAACTATCATTTACAAATGGATAAGTATAATCAAGCGATGCATCAACTTTATAAAAACGAACAACAGTCGACGATAAAGCATCTACTTTAAACGTAATCCCATTAATATAATCATAATTATCTATTTGCTCAGTACTAACATTCGAAGCATTTAAATAATTAGAATTTGTCATATCAAGTCGAACCTTACTTGGATCAAATGATAAATCAATAACTGAAGAAGAACATTTTTCTTTATTTTCATCACTTAACTCTAAATAAGTAGAAATATCTAGTCTTTGACCTACTGAATAATTATCAAAGGCCTCTTTCACTAAATAATAGTCAAGCGTATTAGTAATATTAAAATCAAAATAAGGACTATTTTTCTTATCAACAATTTCATAAGATAAACCAATTTTACCTACTTTAATAACAAATCTACCATGTAAAGTTTTAGTATATGGACTAGTTGAAGTAGCCTCTACTTCAAGCCAAACAGAATCACCATCTGAAAAAGTAGCATTAGGATTAATAGTAATAACAAATGAATCAGTATGATCTGCAGCATAAATAGTACCATAATCACCAGAAATATCACATAAAACATTTGAAGAACAACTATATGATACTTCATAAGTAATATCAGAGTTAGCATATACATTATTATTTTTATAACTATTCATATTAAATGTAATAGAATAAGAATCCGCTCCAGACCAATTATCAATCTGATATCTTGCAATAGGATCATCAAGTTTATCACTATTGAAATAAAAATTCTTACTTGCTAAATAAAAATCCCTTATTTCTACATAAACAAATCTAGAAAAAGAAGTTCCAATACTTAGCAAAAAAACTATTATACATAAAAAGATAATAAAATTTCTTTTACTACTTGTTATAAAACTAACAAAATCTTTAAACTTATCTTTAATCTTAGAAAATTTCATTTTATTTTTTCCTATCCATTTTTATTTCTTTAACTATAGCATATAATTCATAAATAAAACCAAGAGATATAGGCAAAACCACAATAAATAAATAACCCCATCTAGATTGAATAACACCTAAAGCACTCCCAATAAGAGGAATAGCTTTAACATCATTGTCAGTACCAATTACATCATCTTCTAAAACAAAATCACCACTGTCAGTAAAATAAGTAACTTCACTACTAGTTTTATTAATCTTTTTTACACTAGACAATTCAATTTTATCCTTTGAATTCACTTTCTTATAATAAATAATATTATCACTTACTTCAATAGAATCATTATTTTCATTAGAAATAATAAGCAAATCACTCTTATTATAAGAATCAAATTTTTCATTTAATGTAACAAATGAATAATTACCAAATTCAGTAATTCTATGATCATTAAATGCAAGCAAAGTAGCAGTAACAAAAATTACCATTAATAAATAGATAACAATAATTACATTAAATACTATCTTCTTCATATTTTATCACCAAATTTATTATATCAAACATTTATTAAAAAGTCTTTAATTTTTAATAAAAAAGCATAAAAAAAAGTTTTGCATTTAAGCAAAACTTTAACTAACTAATCTCCTGTAACTTGAGTTGTATTTTCAGTAGTTATTTGAAGACCATATGTAATATTTCCACCAGATGCACTATTTTCACAGTCAACATCTTGACCTTCAACCCACATATATACTCTTACTTTAGTAATACCTGCAGTTAAAGTTAAACCTTCAAAATTTTCAGTAAACCCAGCTTTAGTACTATAATCAACAGTAACTGCATCAAATTTATCAGTATACTTAGTAGCATGAGTTTCAGCATTACTAACCTTTAAAGAAACCTTAGCAGTTTCATCAAATGCTGTTTTAACTCCAGAATATGGAAGTAATGAACCATCTGCTTCAGTAGTAGTAATTCCATAGTAGTCGTATGCTGCACTTACACCTGCTGCAGTATGAACATCATAATTTGGTTCATATATTTTTTTCTCAGCTGAAGTACCAGCATTTAAAGCTTGAATTTCACTAAGAGCAGTACCTGAAGCAGTATTACCAAGTACAACAAATGCCATACGAGTTGCGTTTTTAATACCAGTATCAGTAACATCAGTAGTAACAACTCTAGTATTAGGTGTAAAATATGTTGTAGTATCTTCATCTACTTTAAAGAATAAATCAAATGCGATAAAATTACCACTAGTACCATTAGTTTCTTCACTCTTAGTAGAAGTTAATATATAATCCCCAGTAGTAGCATCAGATTTTACTTCTCCTAAAAACATTTCCATACGACCATTTTCATCAATATTTCCAGTAGTAGAAACAGGTGCTAAACTACTAGTTTCAGATGGCACTTGATTAACAGCAGCAGCATATGTATTAATAGCATTATTTATATCAGTAGTTTGTACAATAGATTTCCAACTAGTTCCATCAACAGAAATTTGAATACCATTTTCAGCAGCAACATTTACTTGAATATCATTAACTGCTACAGTCTTATTAGCAGTAAACCATGCATATGTTGAACTACCTAAAACAATTCCTGTTATTAATAATAATAGTAACAATAGTAAAAGTCTTTTTTTCTTATCTTTTCTTCTATCTTCAACTTCTTCATTGACAATAGAAGTGTCAACTTTTTCTAAAGTTTCAGAACTTTTTTTATTTTCTTCTTTTTTCATTCTATCATATCTCCTATCATATTATCACTATAATTACAATATCATAATAAAAATCATATTGCAATAAAATTTCGACAATTTTTTTTCATTTTACACTCAGTTGTCAAATACCTTTACTATCTATCATAAACTTAATTTCTTCATAATTTAAATTGCTTTTATTTATTATATCAAAATAAACTATTTTATTAATATCATTTATAATTTGCATTATACTATCTTCATCATTTAATCTTTCAATATCAATATTAATATTATTAAGATTATACTTACTACTTATTATTTCATTAATACTCTTAGTATCTACTAAATTTATATTATTAATCAAAGTATTATAAGGACTAAGTAATAATTTATCTAAATCACTTTGAACTTCTAAAGCATCAATATCTTCAAAATGAGACAAATAAATATAAAAGGAACTAGATATTAAGAATAAATACATAATCTCACTATTATCATTTAATTGATTAATACAATTTACAAGCTTATTATATTCATATGAATCATATAATTTTTTTAACTCAATAATATTTGAATTAATTTCCATATTTATTTTATCTATTAATTGTTCTTTATTATTTCTTTTTCTATAAAAATAAACTTTTTTAGAAAGTGAATTAATCTTCTTTTCAGAAGCTAATACTTCTTTATAACTACTTTTCAATAAATCTTTATTACTTTCTTTTTTACTATATATATCTTTTAGATCAGAAATAATATAATCATATTTTAATATATATAAATATTCATCTAAAGTATTTTTAAGCTTTGAAAATTCAAGTATAATTTCATCATAGTTATTATTTATATCAATATCAGTATAACCCTTAATTAATGAAATAATCTTATCATTAGATAAATCATTTATATTCATATTACCATTATATAAATCATTATAAACAACACTAATATTTTTAATTAAACTATCATAATTAATTTTTTCTTTACTATACCTTTCATATAAAGAATATTTATTATTACATATTACATTCCTTTTATTAATACAATATTTATCAAAAACCTTCTTATTCTTATAATATAAATTTTTAAATACAAGTTCAATATGTATAATAATATCAGAATCTTTCCAATACAATTTTTCAAAATAATCTTTAAGTACTTGATTATCTAAATCATTAATATATTTAAAATACATACACATATAATCATATACAACAGGACTAAATTTAAAATTATCACTATTAAGTTGTATACCTACTTCTTTAAATTTTGATAAAAGATTTGATATTAAAGCATTAATCTTATTATAATCACATTTTTCATTTGACAATTTATATATTATCTTATCAAATTCTAATTTTTCATATGATGTATTATAATCATTAAGAAACTTATATTCTTTTTCAATACTTTCAAGCGAAGAAGAATCATATTTAATATCACAAACTTTATTACTTATTTTATCTTGTCTATTAGAAATTTCATCTTTTATATTTTTAAATAAAATATTATATTTATTTTTTTCAGAGGAAATATGTTCCATAACCTTTTCCCTATTCTTTTTATTATTTTGGGGTAAAGTGGATAATATTTCCTTTTGAAGCTCTATTTGTTTAATTAATTCATCTTTCATAACTCTTCACCTTCATCAATTGAAACTATATTTCCTTCTAAATATTCTAAATATTCTTTAACTATTGTATAAATACTAAGCAATTCATCATAACTTATTTCATTTAAATTAATATTATCCATAATTACCACATCCTTATTTTATTATTATATAATTATAAACTTCTCCAATATAACTATCACCATCATAAAGAGAAAATACAACTTTATATGTCCCAGTCATTAAGTTTTCCTTAAGATAAATAAACACATCTGTATTATTAACTGGATTAGAAGACAATAAATATTCATAATCTCTTACTGAATTAGAATAATTATTAGTAACATAATCTTTTATATCAACTGAAGTATAACTAGTAGAATAAACACTTGAATAATCCCTTCTTTTTAAAGATATATATATCTTAGGATTATTTAAAACTGAATTATACTTATAATTAAACACTAATACATTATTATTATTTAATGTTTTACCAGTTATTTTATTAATTATTACTTGCTTTTCAGGCAATGAAACAGAAAGACCATACACTGTATCAAGAACATTAAAAGTAAGAGTAGTATAATCAGAAGATTCTAGTCCATAATATATTCCATCAGAAGAACCAAATGATTCTATTTTCATCGTATAAACTCCCGCTGCTAAAGAATCAGTTGTTTTTATTTTAATTTTTGCAAGAACATTAGATACTTTTTCTGCAAGATTTATTCTAACAGTACCATCCATTCTAGGATAATAAGTTACTCCATCTAATTCATAAGTAAAACCAAGTAAACTAGCACCAGTAACTAAATTATTATTACTATCATATAAACTAATTTTAATACCCAGTTGATTATCAAAATAACTAGTATCATAAACAGTACTACCATTATATGTTTGTTGAATAAAGTTTGTAACAACATCAAGTTTAACTGTATCACCAGGGTGAACATTAGTATTATCTAAACTACCTGTTATATCAATAACTGAATCTTTATCCGTATGAAGATTATATTTCATTAAACTTTGTTCAATACCTAAAACACTAACCCTAGTCTGTTCATTTGAATCTCTAAGCTCTATTAAAAGAGTTTTATCAATAACACTACTAGTAATATTGCTTTCACTAAAATCCACTATAAAGATAAATTCTTCATGTGCAGATTTAGCAGTACTATCATAATAAATATTATTTTTAACACTATCATCATATTTATTATCAGAACTTGTACTACCCATCTTTATAAATTTATTAAAATCATACGAAACTTCTCCAGTATTATTAAATTGTGTAATAGCAGCAGTTTCTTCTGCTTCAGTAATAACATGATAATAATATTCAGGATCATCATGATTACTATAATCAATCATAGTAAGCTTAGTATTTTTAGGTAATACATAATCAGAAACTAAAACCCTATGATAACCAGTCTTATAAAAATCTTCCTTTTCAGCATATAAAGAATAATAAGTACTAAAACTACCTGTACTAGTTATATTAACATCATCAGTAGCAAAAAGACCATATTGTTTACCTGAAGTAATTGAAGCTTCATAATCATTTGTATTATAAAGTACTCTATTTAATTTAACTACTATATTAACCCTTTCTATTTCACTTTCCAAGTCTGATACAGGTGTTACAACAAGTAAAGAAATAGTAACTTCACCCATATCCCCAGATGTCTCTAAATTCTTAGAATGGTATAAATAAAATTGTAATGTTGGATTTAGTTCAGAGTTTTCTCTTTTATATGTAGTAGTACCATATATTTGACTATCAGCATTAGAAAGGAAAGTTGTTTCACCATTATTCATCCAACCAGATGATGGAGTTTTCATAACTAAACTCATAGTATTATCCGCTAAAGAACCACTCTCTGCTATTCTAGGAACATCATCTTCTTTAACTAAATTAACGCCACTTGCAAGATCATTATAATTGAAACCTACTATTGAAAAGACTGAATTAGCAGCAGAATGTCTTATTAAAGATAATTCTTCAGTACCTAAAGTAAGATATTTAGAAGCAGTTAAACTAATTTCATAAGATGATACTTGTTCACCAATTGACCACATATAATAACTAGCATTCTCAGGAGTAGGTTCTATATATGCAGTTTTAATTTTACCAGTATCATTTTTATTATCATAATTAGAATAAAAACCATCAACAGTTATATCATGATTATCTTTATGTAATCCTAAAACATAACTACCCTTTGTAAAATAATATAAATCCCCAGATGTTGCAGTATCACCATAATTATAATTTGCATTATACATAGCAGTTTGTATTTCACCATTTCTATTTGTTTGATACATTCCAAAAAATGACATTCCATCAACAACACCATATGCAGTAATATTTTGATTAGTTGCAACATTTAATACTTTACCTTCGTACATATAAATTCTATTATCAACATTTTTAACAACTTCTTGTGTTTCATCATCTATTAATACAGTTGCTTTTACTTCATCATCTCCAATATCAACAGCACTTACTAAATGTTTAAGTAGATTTGCACCATTTTTTAAATATAAACTAGTATTATTTTTTATTTTTAATTTGTCTACTCTACTTATAGAAAATAATTCATCTGCATATTCATTAGTTCTATCAGTAGTACCACTAAATTCAAGATATGAATTATTTATAGTAACAACATCTGCTCTTTGAAGTGAAATATTTTTCTTAATATCAGAACTTGTTCCATAATTAGATATTGTTATATTACTATAACCTGATGTAGAAGAAGCATTACCACTTCCAAATATAGAACCATTTATTGAAAAATTATCATGATTATTTCCATCTATTAAAATATCTATTCCTTTAGTAACACTAATAAAACTAAAGTCATAATTTTCACTACCTGAAGCATTTGCTTCTCCTCCACCAAAAATTGTACCTTTTATATATATATCAGAGACTTCTAAATTATCATTATTAACTGCGTCTTTACCAATATTAACTTTTGTATTACCAAAAACTTTTGAAGTATTTGCACCACCATAGACATTACCACCAATAATAGCACCAACTATATTTACTTCACTAACTGAATTGTTTTCTGTTTCAATACCTGTAGTAGCAGCATTACCTCCTCCAAAAACATGTTTTGTAATATTACTAGTTCCATCAATAGTAACAGTAGCATTTCCGTTAGTAGTAGCACTTGATCCATTACCTCCAGCATAAACACTTTCTCCAATTGAAGAAGATGAAATATAAACATCAGTATTTTTTCCTACAAAACCATTATTTCCTCCTCCAAAGATAGAACCTGATATACTAGAAGAAATAAATTCAACTTTAGTACTATTATTTACACCAGCATTGTTTCCTCCACCATACAATTGACCACCAATTGTCATATTGTTACAAACAAGATTAGTGTCATTAACAACAGCATTGTTTCCTCCACCAAATACATTATGAACATAACCATTTTCTAATTTAATATTAGTACTATCAGTAGTACCACCTTGATTGTTACCACCATATACTGAAGTAATAACTAATTTATTATTACTTTGTACAAAATTATCACCTGATTCACTAACACCCACTATTGAGTAATCATCTATAGAAAATTCACTTGGAGTTTTCTTAGAATATATTTGAAATGAGAAAGTATGTGAAGCACCAGGTTCTAAAGAATATGGTCTATTTGAATCATATTTATTAATTTGATTAAATGAATAAGTATCATCAGTTATTGTTAAATCATTACCACTATAATTACTATATAAAGTAGAATTTAATAACTTAATTTTACCTGTATATTCACTAATAGTAGAAGAAGAATTATTAGTAACAGTAACATTCATAGTAACAACAGAATTGTAATTAGTATCTTGCCATGAAGAATCAACTGCTACAACTGAAGTACTAATACTCATTTCAAGTTCTGTATTTATATTTACATTATCCTTTTGAGTAGTTCCTGTTAATATATTACTTTTTGAAACATCACCAGAATTATTAGATCCTCCGAATACATTAGTAGCACTTCCACTTAAAAGATTAATATTTGATGTAGTAAGACCTGCTTCATTTCCTCCTCCATATATTGAAGAAACATTACTACCATCAAGTTTAATATTAGAAGTTACACTAGATGCTTCATTTCCTCCACCAAATACATTTGTTACTTTTCCACCCTCTAAATTAATTTGAGTAGTAGTAGTAAGACCTCCTTGATTATTTGCACCATATACATTAGTAGCAGTACCAGAGTTTATATTAACAACACTTGTAGGAACATCTCCTGAGCTATTAGAACCTCCGAAAATATTAGTACATGTAGCACCATTTAAATTAACAAGTGTATCACTAGTAATTGAAGCACTTTTTCCACCACCATATACAGATGTAGCTTTTCCACTCTTAAGATCAACTAAAGTTTTTGTAGTAACAGCTACATTACCTCCTCCATAAATAGATTCAATAGTAGCACCATTAAGCGTTACATTAGCAGTATTAGTAGTACCTCCTTGATTATTACCACCATATATATTAACGGCAGTACCACTAGTAGCGGTAACATTACTTGTAGAAACATCTCCAGAGTTATTAGAACCT
>CAZVVV010000003.1:0-6151 GCA_964630725.1 uncultured Muribaculaceae bacterium | reverse complement strand
AACATTTTCACAAGTAGACCCTTGCAAATATACATTAGTAGTATTAACAGAAGTCATGTTTCCTCCACCATAAGTAGAAGTAACTTCTCCACCTTTTAAGTATACTTTTACTACTCCATTTACTGTACCACTAGCATCATTACCACCAAAAACATTAGTTATTTTACCATCATTTATAATAGTAGTAGCATTTCCTTTAACATATGGAGTATAAGTTGAATCACCTTTACCTCCTCCAAAGACAGATGTAATTGTTCCTTTATTAACAGTAACAGTAGTCTCATATGAAGAAACTTCTTCATCTCCAGTAGTTCCATTTACAGTACCAAAAGCACTACCTCCGAATACTTCTCCTTTTATTGTAGGTGCATCATATGAAGAATTACCAATAACAACATTTACATTTTCAGATACAAAAGTTCCTGGAGCATCAGATGACTCATAACCACCTTTACCTCCTCCAAAGACAGATGTAACTTCTCCTGAATTCACATTTAAATTAACATCTCCATAAATAGTTCCTTTTTCATTAGCTCCACCATATACAGAACCAGAAATTTTTCCTCCATTTATATTTATATTAATAGTAGATTTAATCGAAGAAGAACCTGAACCATTATTATTACCACCACCAAATATAGAACCATTTACTTCTCCTCCATACATAGTTATATTAGTAGTAGTTGTATCATTCGAACTACTTATTCCAACAGCAGAAAAGTTTCCTCCTCCATAAACATTTTTCTTAATAGTAGCACCAGTATCAATAATAATATTAGAATTATCACTAGAGCCAATAGATTCAATAGTAGATTTACCATTACCTATACCAAATATAGAACCTGCTTCTGCATTAAACAAAGTATTATTATTAGTTACATATTCATCATTTCCTATAACTGCTGTTCCTCCGGCATATATTAATGAAGAACCATTTAAAGTACCATCTCCATCACTACCATCCCAACCATTTGAACCTCCGAATACACTATAGTTTATTGTACCACCAGTTAATTGAACTATTCTATTTCCATATGTAGCAGAAGTACCAGCGCCTCCAGTAACCATGTCAATTGAGCCACCTTTTATATACATATATGTATCATTAACTGAACCCCTACTACTCGCAGTCAATGGTCCACCAATTAAGTTATATATATATCCCCCTAAAATTGTAGCTTTTCTTGCAGCATAATGAGTACCACCATATCTACCACCTACATAAATACCAGCAGTATGATCAGTTTTACCAGTACCAAAAGAACCACTTTTAACAGTTAAATCAGAAAAAATACCATTAGTATCTGAAGCATATAAATAACCACCCCAGCTTGCTGAAGCACAATAATAAATATCTAATTTAGAATTATCAGAATTAGCTCTATCATAATCATTACCATAAACTGATATACTTTCCGTATATATTGTCGGAGTACTACGATTAGAAATACCATTAGTAATAGCAATTGAACTATAAAAACCACTTTCAATAATTAAACTATACTTTGTAACATTAGTCCTACTTCCAGAAGAAGAACCACTTCCTCCGATAATACTAACAAAATTACTATTACTTCCACTTTGCTTAATTCCTCTACCAAATTTTACATTATGATAATTTCCATAAAAACTAGCTGAAGAATTTCCTGCATCAGTTGAACTAGAAAAACTAGACCCACTATTGATTGTTAAATTTTCAATAGCCATATCAGCATATGCATACACAGTTGTCCCTGAATATCCTCCCCATCCAGAACTACTCGATAAAGACCAAACAGGATTATTATCATATTCACCATATTCACCAGTAAGAGTAAATGGTTTATTTAAAGAACTACTCCAAGTATCACTTACATTACCAGTCATAACAATAATATTAGTATCCCTAGTAACTAAATAATAATAATCTTTTGTACTATCTGCTATTTGTTCATTACCTTCATCATCATAATATTGAAGAAGTTCATAATAAGTACAACCAGAAGAACTAGTACAAGTACCACTAGTTTGTAAAACACCAACAGAATCATAATATCCTACAATACTAGAATTATAATCAATAGTAACTTGACTATAAAAACCTGATACATTAGAATTATATAAATCAGTATTATTAACCACTTCTTCACTCTTTATAACAAGATTAAGCGAAGAAGGATCAACTTCACTCATACTTCCTCCAGAAAGTTCATAATAAGTTATTGAAGAATCATAATTTTCATTATCAATTTTATCATAGTAAGTACAACCATTTCTAGAATAACAAGTACCTCTATTTTGATATTGACCTCTTGAGTTATAATAACCAGCATAACTTTCCCATCTTGAAATAGTAACCATAGTATAATAACCAGTCATATCATAAGGTTCATATTCAATAATTCTATCACTTACTGCAATTTTTTTCATAGAAACAGAATCTAAATTAGAAAATACTGTAGCCCATGTTGCACTTGAAGATTTAATACCTACACTACCAGTTATCCAATTAGCATTAAATGTTATCTCAATAGGATTAACATCATTACCATTATATGTAACAGGAATTTTAACTTTTCTAATATAATAACTACTATCATATGAAATAAAAGCATCTTCATATTGAGTAGTCCAACCATTAAATACCTTTGAATCTGGCCTATCAGTAAAAGGATTATCAATAAGATCAAATGTAATATAATCATCACTCTTTGAACTAGTACCATTATCATTAATAGGAAATATTCTATAATATTTATACATAAATTGTCTCTCATCAGAAGACACATAACCTGTTAAATCATTATCATTATCCTTACCTGAATAAGTAATTTTAACTTGAACTAAATTAGAATCAGTATAAATATTTTGATTAGTACCACTAGGTAAAGTACCATCATCACTATTAGTGTAATTAAGTCCCATATAATAATCATAATCACTCTTTAAATCATCAATAGTAACAACATTAGTACTAATATTAGTATTACTACCAGTTGTATCAAAACGACTAGTAAATTCACCATAAGTTAAAAGATAAGTTGAAATATTAGAAAGCAAAATTAAAAAGAATAATATAAGAAAAGCAAAACGAAAACGTGATATTTGTTTTAATTTTTTAATATCAATATTTCTAAAAATATTAAATCTTTTCATATAATATTCTCCTTTCAAAATTATGATGGATTAGTAGTCAATTGAAATCTAAATTCTATATCACCAGAAGAAGAACCATTTTCACAATCTACATCTTGTCCTTCAATCCATATATATATTCTCATTTTAGTAATTCCTGCTTTAAAATCAAATATTTTTTCATTAGAGGAAAAACCACTATAAGTAGCACAATCTATATCAACATTAGTAAAATAACTAGGATACTTTGAAGAATTAGCATCTTTAAGTAATATATTTAAATTAGAATCTATTTCACTAGAAACACCAGAATAAGACAAAGGACTATTATTACTACCAATTGAAGTACCATAAACACTAAATGCATTTGAAATACCAGTACTAGAATGTGTATTAGCATTTGGTTCCCATATATATAAAGAATCAGTTGTACCATTTCTAAGCGATTGAATAGTACTTAAATCAGACCCAATAGCAACAGTACCTTCATCTAAGAAACCTAATCTAACAGAATTTTCAACACCAGGATTTTTAGTTCCTAAAAAATTAATTACAGAATCAGGTGTAAGATAAATAGTCGCAGCATTATCAACTTTAAAAAATAAATCAAAAGCCATAAATGTTCCATTTACTCCAGCACTCTCATTACTTTTAACTGTACTTAATATATAATCCCCAGAAGCATTTCCACTAGCTACACCATAATACAAATTAAGAAAACCATTAGAAACTATTCCACCAGTTGAAACAGGTTCTAATCTTTCAGGTAACTGATTAATATTAGTACTATATGTTGCCCCTGCACCTTCAATATCATCCATTGTAACTATAGTTTTCCAATTAGTTCCATCAACAGATACTTCTATACCACCTTGAGCTTCAACATGAACATTAAGAGATTCTACTGAAACAATTCTATTCGCAGTAAACCAAGCATAAGTAGAAAAAGTAAACATCATACCAGTCAATAAAAGACATAAAAATAAATACCAAATTCTTCTTTTTCTCTTCTTATTATAATTAACATCATCTAAATAAGAATAATCATCATTTTTAACTATTTTACTCATCTATTTTTTCTCCTCAATATGTTCTTCAGTTATATCCATATGCATTTTTATTTCTCCACCAATTAAGTTATTTAAACAATCAGGATCATCCCCCTCAAGAAAAATAACAATAGTGAACTTATCAACATCACCAGGCTTCATTTCTTTTCTTTGCTCAAGAACAGGAATTTCATTTGAATAAAATTGTTTAGTCCCTTCTTCAGCCTTATTAGTAAGTGAATTTACTTTTCCATAAATAGTCTTTTCATCATTACGATAAATAATTATTCTTATAGCTTCATCAACATTTCTTATAACATCATCAATAGAGATTTCATACCAATAATCAATTATTCTTTTTCCTTGATTTTCCAAGTAAAAAGTATAAGCTATATAATTGTCTCCATTATGAGATCCATCTTTTTCATTATTAATATTCGAAGGTAACCATTTCACAGAAATATTATCCATAAAATCAACTTCATCCGCAAATAATCTTCTTTGAGATCTTTTTTCACTACTATCTTCATAAATAACAAGACCAGTTTCTAAAGCAAAATTGGGATCTAAAGTAATAGTGAATCTACCTCCACTATAAATAACACTTAAAATAATAAAAACTATCAAAAATATTAATAGTAATGATAAAATAACTATTTTTATAGTCTTTAAAGTTATCTTTCTTCTTCTAACTTTATCAGCAGTTACTTCAACTGTTTTTAGACCCATATAATACCACCTACTATTCTAATAATGTCATAATAATTTTATCACAATAGAAAGTACAATGCAACAAATTAAGACAAAATAACTTAATGCTTTAAGTTATTTTATTATAAAAATAGTAAAAACGTTTGCATTTATATTAAAAATATGATATAATTTTTATTATATTTAAGGGGGGCTAATATGGATAAAAATGAATATTTAAAAGAAATTTCCTCAAAAATATTTGAAAGTTTAATTAAAACTGGTTCTTTTAACAAAAATAATAAAATTAGTCTTGAATCTTTTGAAACAAAATTATTAAATTACTTTGATAAACTTTCTATCAATGAAGATGATAGATTTGAACTTACTAATATGATAAATGAAAAATTAGTTCAAAATAATTATACTATCGAAGATAAAACTGAAGAAATTGATATGTTTAAAGATACAAAAAATTTTCCAGATGCAGTTAGACTATATTTAAATGATGTATCTATGTATCCACTTTTAGAAATAGAAGAAGAAAGAAGATTATGCGTAGCAGCAAAAAATGGTGACACTGAAGCTAAACAAATGCTTATAAATTGTAATCTTAGATTAGTTTTTTCAATTGCTAAACGTTATCTTAATAGAAATATGCCATTTGCTGATTTAATACAAGAAGGTAATCTAGGACTTATGAAAGCCGCTGATAAATTTGATCCTGATAAAGGTTATAAGTTTTCTACTTATGCCACTTGGTGGATTAGGCAAGCAATAACTCGTGCAGTAGCAGACCAAGCAAGAACTATTAGAATACCCGTTCATGTACATGAAAGAGTAAATAAAATGCTGCGTGTTGAAGCTAGTCTTACCGATAAATTTGGTAGTGAAGTACCTATTCAAGAATTAGCCAATGCATTAAATACTACTGTTGATAAAGTCGTAGAATTAAAACAAATCGCAGAAACTCCAATTTCTTTAAATATGCCTATCAATGATGAAGAAGATACTTTTTTAATAAATATTATACCTGAAGAAAAACAAGTCGAAGATATAGTAATGAAAAGTGAATTACATAATGATATTATGAAAGCACTTGATACTTTAACTCCTAGAGAAAGAGAAGTTATAATGTTAAGATTTGGTATTAATGCTGAAGAACCAATGACACTTGAAGAAGTTGGTAAAATTTTTAATATTACAAGAGAAAGAATTAGACAAATTGAAGCAAAAGCAATTAGAAAATTAAGAAATCCTAAAAGATCAAATAAACTAAAAAGTTATACAAAAAAATA
>CAZVVV010000002.1:0-16914 GCA_964630725.1 uncultured Muribaculaceae bacterium | reverse complement strand
TTATAAAACTGCATTTAGTCTAAAAATTTGCGATATTAATCTTTTAAACAACCAATAGGTACCACTAACACTCCACTTTCTTTTTTATATGCCATAGTAGTAGCAGTAACAATCATTAAAAACTCTGGACTACCAAGTTTAGGTTGATTTGTTTCTATTAATTGTTTTAATTTTATTAAATGCTCTTCAGCTTCATCAATATGATTTGCACTTAATTTTATTTCTACTAAAGCATATTTACCATTTTCTAATCTTATTATATTATCACATTCTAAACCATATCTATCCCTATAATGATTTATATGTCCATCTATGTTACTAGCATAAACACTAAGATCTCTATCAACTAAGTTTTCAAACAATAATCCATAAGTATTAAAATCTAACATTAATTCTTTAGGACTACATCCAAGTGCCGCTACTGCAAGTGATGGATCAACAAATGATTTTTTTGGAGATGTTCTAATAGCAGTCTTACTTCTTATATTAGGACTCCATGCTGGTATTTCATCTATTATAAATAATTTTTTAAATTGTAATATGTATTCATAAATTGTTTTATCACTAACATCAGAAAAGTTTGCTTTTACATCATCAATTAATCTTTTATCAGAGTCAATTGTAGATACTTGTCTAGCATAAGATTTTAAAATTACCCGAGCAAGTTCAGGATTTCTTTCTGTTCCATCAATTTTAGATATATCAGAATTTACCAATAAATCAATATAACTCTTTGCAATTTTAAGTCCCATGTCAGTATTCATTTTTAATGATGTAGGCCATCCACCACGACATAAACTATAAGCAATTTTTTCATAATCCATATCAGTAGTTATTCCATCAATATCAAAATTATGTGAAAATAACTCTTTTAATGATATTTTACCATTTGATTCTCTTGATTCATATAAAGTCATTGGTTTCATATTCACAATACCAAATCTACCAACACCACTATGAAGATCACTACTTTCTACCGGAGTTGCTGAACCAGTAAGAATATATTGTCCAGGTAAACCAATTTTATCAACTGAATACCTAACAGCATTCCAAAGTTTTGGAGCAATTTGCCACTCATCAATTAATCTTGGTTTATCACCTTCAAGTAATAATGAAGGCTTTGTATTTGCAATTTCTTTATTATTATCTTCTGTATCAGGATTTTGCATTTCTAAAACACTACTTGAAAAAACTTTAGCACTAGTAGTTTTCCCACACCATTTAGGTCCTTTTATTACAACTGCACCAATTATAGAAAGCTTTTCTTTAATTTGTTTATCAACTATTCTATTTATATATTCCATCTCAATCACCATTATAATTATACACTATTTTTAATAAAATATCAATATTACTTCAGTAATTTGTGCTTTTTCACTTCAGTATTTTGTGGTATTTTACTTCAGTGATTTGTGGTAATATAAAATATCAATATAATAAGTCATAAAACTTCAATACTACTAGCAATAACTTGATATTCATCAAATCTTCTTTCTACTCTACCAAATGCTTTTACTATATCATTTCTTTTTACATTAGTATTTTTATAAACATTAGGAAACAAAGTAATACTAACTATACCAGTATTATCACTACCACTTATAAAAGCCATATTATCTCCCTTTTTAGTAAGAGTTTCCTTTATTCTATCTACATTTACTATAATAGTAATATTCTTATTATAATATCCTTTTATATTTGATAAATCTATTATATTAGAATAATTCAATTTATATTTTTCAGTCTTATGAGAAGTAACATATATACCAAACAATTCTTTTTCTTTTTCTAAAATTATATCACTATCAAGTTCCTCATATATATCTATATTTGGTTTAGGTATAATAGATTCATCTATTTCTTTAGTTAATTCAACATAATTAATAATACTATCCATATTATTTAATAAAGTATTAATATTATAACCAAAACAATCCAAAGAATGAGAATAAATCAAAGATTCAATAACTTTTTTATTATTTATTTTAGATATTGTTCTTTTTACAAAATCAAATATATCTACAAAACCATCTTTCCTTACTTCCACTATGAAATTAGAAATAACCCCTCCAAGATTTCTAATACTAGCAATAGGAAACATTACACCTTCTTTTAATACTCTAAATTTATAATCATAACTTAAATTAACTGATGGTGGTAAAATCTTAATACCTAGTTTTTTTATTTCATTAGTATACTCTTTAATCTTTATTTCACTACCAATTACTCCCTTTAAAAGATTAGCATAAAAATATTTAGGAAAATAATATTTTAAATATGCCATTTTATAAGCAACCAAAGTATAAGAAACAGAATGACTCTTATTAAAACCATAGTTAGCAAATTTAAGTATTAAATTAAATACTTTTTGTGATATCTCTTTACCATATCCATTATTAATAGATTGTTCTATAAACTTATTCTCTTCTTGCTTTAAAACATCATATTTTTTCTTACTCATTGCCCTTCTTAAAATATCAGCTTCTCCAAGAGTATAATTAGCAAGCTTTTGAGCAATTAACATAATCTGTTCTTGATATATAATTATTCCATAAGTATCCTTTAATATTTCATACAATGAATCATCTATATAATTAATCTTTTCTTTACCCTCTTTTCTTTTTATATACAATGGAATATTTTCAGCAGGACCAGGTCTAAATAACGCAATAGCAGCACATAAATCATTAAAATTTTTAGGCTTTAAATCCCTTAAAAACTTTTTCATTCCATCACTTTCAAATTGGAATATACCAGTAGTATCCCCATTATAAAACAAAGACATAACCTTAGAATCATCAAGAGGTATTTTATTAAAATTAATATGAAGATTTAAATCTTTATTTATATCATTAATAACATTATCAATAATAGAAAGATTTTTAATTCCTAAAAAATCCATTTTAATAAGACCTATTTCCTCAAGATATTCCATAGTATACTCAGTCAAATATAAATCATCACTACTATTCTTAATAATAGGAAGAATTTCATATAAAGGTTTATAACTAATTACAATACCCGCAGCATGTATACTAGTATGCCTTTTATTCCCTTCAATTCTATTT
The DNA here is from genome assembly GCA_964630725.1 of uncultured Muribaculaceae bacterium. Lineage (GTDB taxonomy): Bacteria > Bacillota_I > Bacilli_A > RF39 > UBA660 > JAEDJI01. The sequence goes on along the minus strand of CAZVVV010000002.1, from coordinate 13,846 downwards.
ACTATATTATATAAAAGTTTAAACCTATCAGAACTATCAATTAGTCTATAAATTTCTTTATCTTTATTCACTAACTCTTTTAAACTCTCTTTAAAACTTAATCTTTTACATATATAATCTATATCCTTAATATCAATATTTAAAACACGACCAACATCCCTCACTGCTTGACGTCCTGTAAGAGTACCAAAAGTAATTATCCCTGCAACATTAGTATCTTTATATTTATTCTTTACATAATTTATTACCACTTCTCTTTTAGTATCAGGAAAATCAGTATCAATATCAGGCATAGTAACCCTTTCAGGATTTAAAAATCTTTCAAACAATAAATTATATTTAATAGGATCAACTTCAGTAATACCAAGACAATATGATACAAGAGAACCCGCTGCTGAACCCCTTCCTGGACCCACTAAAATATTATTTTGTTTTGCATATTTAATATAATCATATACTACTAGAAAATAATCCTCAAAATGCATACTTAGTATAATATCTAATTCATAATTTAATCTATTTAAATATATATCATTTACATTACCATTTAATCTTTTATATAAACCCTTTAGTGATAATTTCTTTAAGTATTCTTTAGAATCAACAACATCATACTTAGGCATATATAATTCTTTAGTAAAAGTAACATTACATAAATCACTTATTTTATTAGTATTATTTAAAGTATTAAAAGATAATCTATTTACTAAATCATCATAATTATATAAATAATTATTTTGATAAATAAACTCTATTCCATCAGAAATAGTTTTACCAGATTTAATCATATATACATATGGAAGATATTTATACTCATATTCTTCTAAAAAAAGAGTTTTAGATACATAAACTAAATTATCTTTATATAAATCAAAATTAGACTCTTCACCTAAAGATACTCCAATAAAAATATAATTAAAATATTGTTTTAAAGATAAAAACATAGATGAAGTAAACACTATACATACTAAATTATTACTATAAGTAATTAAATCATTCAAAGTTAATTCTCTATCATTCTTAATATTTTCTATTCTTATAAGATTATGATATCCTATTTCATTTTCAGCATATAAAAGAATATGATCATTATCAAAAATAATATCTAATCCAATTATTGGTTTAATATTATTTTTATTCATTTTATTAATAAATTCCATAGTACCATATAAATTATCATCACATATCGCACAAGAAGTAATATTAAGTTTTTTAAGATTTTTTATTAAATCATCAATCTTAATTAAACTACTTAGTAAACTATAATCTGTTTTAATATATAAAGGTGTATACATAAATATTACCTCCCTTATATATATTTTATCATAAAAAGTTGACTTATTGGAATAAAATATGATAGAATTATAATGCTTATTAAAAAGGAGGGATTAAAGTGGCTAAAAATCTATCAAATAGAAAACCTAATATGAAAAATCTTCGTCCAAATTGTTTAAAAAAGACTATTAAGAAACAAGGTTTAAATCTACAAGTAGTAACTTTAGATAATGGAGAAAAAGTAAGAGTTTCAGCAAAAGAAGCTAGAACAATGAAAAAAGCTATTTAATTACTAAAGAGATATCAAGTTGCAAATGATATCTCTTTTTAATTTAAATATTCTTTATCTTATCAATATTTTTATAATCATTTAAAATATAAGAAGCACTTACCACTATATCAACATTAGATAATTTTGAAATATTATTATCATTTACTCCCCCATCTATTTCAATTTTAGTAGTAAGATTTCTTTTTATTATTTCTTCTTTTAATTTATTTACTTTTTCAATAGAATTCTCAATAAATGTTTGTCCACTTTTACCAGGCTCAACACTCATTATTAAAACCATATTAATTTTATCTAAATATTTATATATTTCTTCTACATCTGTATTAGGTTTTAAAGATACACCAACTTTTAAACCATATTCTTTTATTTTATCAATTACTTTATCTAAATTTTTTATCTCATAATGAATAGTTACATAATCTATATTATATAAATAAATCTTTTCTATATATTTTAATGGATCATTAACCATTAAATGAATATCATTTTTTTTAATAGATAAATCTAAGTAAGTAGTTAATTCCTTTATAGAAAGATTTTTATTATCTACAAACTTACCATCCATTACATCAAAATGAATATAATCAGTATTAGTCTTATTAAGTTCTAAAATTGTTTTTTTATAATCTTTATCACTTAGAAATGATGTTGATACTTCTTTCATGATTACCTCTTTTCTATAAATTTTTTATAATTATCATATCTTGATTTTAATATATTTTTATTACTTTTTATTATGCATTCTTTTTCATTAATATGCATGCAATCTTTATAAGGACAATTATACCTATTAAACTCTATAAAAGAATCTCTTATTTGCTTATCAGTATAACTACTTAAATCAATAGCAGAAAACCCCGGAGTATCTAATACTTTACCACCAAATAATTGTACAAGAGTTACATACCTAGTTGTATGTTTACCTCTTCCTAAAGCATCAGATATTTCATTTGTTTCAAAATTTAAACTTTTATCTAACTTATTCATAAGAGAAGACTTACCTGCTCCTGTTTGGCCAGTAAAAACAGTAGTTTTATTCTTAAAAAGTCTTTTTATTTTAAATAATTCTGTATTATATACTACTTTATATCCAATATGTTTGTAATATTTTATTACTTTTTTTATTTCTTTAAATTCTCTATTATTTAATAAATCCTTTTTAGTTAAACATATAACTGGTTTTATATTATTTATATGACATATTACAAGTAATTTATCCAATAAATTAGTAGAAAAATCAGGTCTTTTTAAACTAGTTATAATAAAAGCTTGATCTATATTAGCAACACTAGGTCTTAATAAATTATTCTTTCTAGGTAATACATTTAATATATAATTATTATCTATATCGAATAAAACATAATCCCCTACTTGGGGAGTTATGTTTTCATTCTTAAACTTACCTCTTGCTTTACATACATATTCTTTATCATTATATAATACAAAATAATCATTACTTATTATTTTTATAATTTGTCCTTGCATAATTGCTCCTTATTCTGTTTTAGTATCAGTTGTTGTATCTTCAGTTGTTACATCTTCAGTTTTAGATTCTTTATTAGTATTAGTTTTAGTATCAGTACTTGAAGTATCTACTCTTTTTTTAGCAATAGTAATCTTAAGAGTAGCCCCTTTAGTAATAACTGTATCTTTAGCCCTACTTTGTCCAATTATTGTACCTTCCTCATAATCATTAGTTTCTTGATATTCCTTCTTTAAAGTTATACCCTTTTCCTTAGCCCATTTTTCAGTTTCTTCAACAGACCAACCTTCTTTTACTATATCAGGATATTTTTCCAATACTTTTGGTATATACAAAGTTATTTTATCATCTTCAGTCAATTCTTCTCCTGCTTTTACAGATTGATCTATTATTTCTTGTTCATCATATTCTTTATTTTCACTTACTTCTTTTTCTTCAACTGTAACAGTTATTCCATACATTTCTAATTTAGTTTTTATTTCTATATAATTTTTACCAGTATAATCTTCAACTGTTACTTTTGATGATCCACTTGATACAACAAGAGTTATTTCACTTCCTTCTTTAACAGTTCTACCAATCGAAGGTGATGTATCAATTACTTTACCTTCTTCAATTTCTTTTGAAGGCTCTTCTTTTAAATCAACATTAACTTCAAAACCTAAATCTTTTAATTTCTTTTCAGCCTCTGCTACTGTATAATTTGATACATCTGGTATAGTAATATCTTTTGGTTCAGTTAGCTTAGGTAGTATTAAAAATGTAAATGCAAGTCCTAAAAGAAGTACTCCAAAAACAATACCTAGTATTATTATTTTTTTATTTTTCTTTTCTTCAGTTTCATCTTTAATTTGACTAACTAAACTATTATCAATATCTTCCCCAGTTGTTATTACAGCATTTTCTTCAAGTATTCCTTCATTATATTTCAACTTTCTAACAGGTTCATTTAATCTTTCTTTATCCAAACATGTAACCAAATCATCATGCATTTCATTAGCATTAGCATATCTATTCTTAGGATTTTTAGCAGTAGCAGTTTTTAATATATTCTCAACACTTTGAGGTATTTCAGGATATTCATCTCTTATATTAGGAAATGGTTCTTTAAGATGCTTTAAAGCTATTTCTACAGCATTATCACCACGAAATGGAAGAACACCAGTAAGTAATTCATACATCATAATACCTAGTGAATAAACATCACTTTTTAAAGTAGCACCCTTTCCATTAGCTTGTTCTGGTGGAAAATAATGAACAGATCCCATCGCAGAATTAGTTTGAGTAAGTTGAGTAGCATTAAGTGCCATAGCAATACCAAAATCTGTTATTTTTATTTCTCCATCATCTTTTATTAATATATTTTGAGGTTTTAAATCCCTATGAATAATTAAATTATCATGAGCAGCACCCATAGCACTAGTAATTTGTAACATTATATCTACAACTTCATGAACAGTAAGCTTTTCTCTTTTCTTTAAAAGTTGTTTTAAATTCTTACCAGGAACATATTCCATAACAATGTAATAATCACCATCATCTTCTCCTACTCCATAGATTTGTACTATATTATGATGAGAAAGTGATGAAGCAGAAAGTGCTTCTCTTTGAAATCTTCTTACAAACTTTTCATCAGTTGCAAGATCACCACGTAATACTTTTATTGCAACTTGTCTTTTTAATATATTATCAAAAGCAAGATAAACATTAGCCATCCCACCTTCTCCAATTGTTTTTAATATCTCATATCTATCATCAACTAATTGTCCTTTAACTATCATTTTATCAACACCCTTCTTATCTTACCATATAAGCAACTGATATATTATCATTGCCACCCCTGTTATTAGCCTTTTTAATTAGTTTAATAACTTTTTCTTCAATTGAAAGATCTTCAAGTAAAACTTGTTCTATTTGTTCTTCAGTAAGCATTGTAGTAAGTCCATCTGAAGATAGAACTATTGAGTTAATTTCCATATTACAATCAAAAATATCTATTTCAACCGGATCATTTATACCAAGTGCATTCATCAAAATATTCTTTCTAGGATGATTCCTTGCTTCTTCTTTAGTTAATTCTCCTGCACTAACAAGTAAATTTACTAAAGTATGATCATAAGTTACTTTATGTAATTTACTATCTTTCATAACAAAACCAGATGAGTCCCCAATATTTCCAAATAATATATAATCATTTGTAACAATACAAAGCACTAAAGTAGTACCCATTCCCTTACTTTCTTGATGCTCATCAGTATACTTAAATATCATACTATTAATTTCATTAACACTATTTCTTATCCATTCAACAGCATCTTGCTTAGTCATTTTAAAGAAACTTTCACTAAATCTTTTCCCTAAATAACTAATTGCTATTGAAGAAGCAACCTCTCCAGCAGAATGTCCACCCATTCCATCCGCTACTGCCATTAAAGTAGCATTATCACTATTTGTAAGAACAATCACACTATCTTCATTATGATCTCTTACTAAACCAGTATCAGTTAAATAAAATGTTTCCATTCTATTCCTCCTTTTTAGATCTTAATTGACCACATGCAGCAGAAATATTACCACCAAATTCTCTTCTTATAGTAACATTTATACCTTCCTTTTTAATTATATCATAAAATTTCATAATTGTATCTTTTTTACTTCTTTTATATAAAATATTGCTATTTTCATTATAAGGAATCAAATTAATATAACAATTTATTCCTTTAACTAATTTACATAACTGTCTAGCATATTCTTCTTTATCATTTATATCCTTTAATAATATATATTCAAAAGTAACACGACGATTAGTAGTATTTACATAATCTTTTACTGCTTCAATTAATTCATCAAGTGGATAAGCTTTATTAATAGGCATTAAATAATTTCTTAATTCATCATTCGGAGCATGCAAACTAATAGCTAGATTTACTTGATAAGGAAGTTTACTAAACTCATATATCTTAGGAACAATTCCACAAGTTGATACAGTAATATGACGTGATCCAATATTAAGAGCTTTATAATAATTAGCTATATTAATAAACTTAACTAAGTTATCAAAATTATCAAACGGTTCACCAATACCCATAATCACTATATGAGTAATTCTTTCTTTAATTAATTCCTCAATCATCATAATTTGAAGAATCATTTCATAAGCATTTAAATTACGTACTTTCTTTCTTCTTCCACTTTCACAAAAACTACAACTCATATTACATCCTACTTGACTAGATATACAAAGACTTAGTCCATAATTATGCCTCATTAATACACTTTCTATATGTTCTTTATCATTTAATTTAAATAAAAACTTAGAAACATCTATATCTATTTCTTGACTTACTATTTCTAGTTTTTCTATAGAAAAAGACTTTTTAAGTAATAAAATAAGATCTTTACTTAAATTAGTCATATCATCAAAAGAAGATACCCTTTTATCATATAACCATTCAAATATTTGAGAAGCGCGATATTTCTTTTGATTATTATTTATTAAAAAATTTTTTAACTGGTCATAAGTTAAATTATATATATTTTCCATATTTTTCCCTCAAAATAATTATATAAAAAAAGACACACTAAATCAAGTGTCTTATTCCCCATTTTTTGCAAGATTGTACAATCTTTTTACTTCTTTTGGTGTTAACATTCTATACTCTTTAGAAGACAATCCCTCAAGTGTTAAAAAAGCAATTTGTTCTCTTTTTAATTTCAATACTTCATGATTAACTACTTCGAACATCTTTTTAACTTGATGATTTCTACCTTCATGAATAATTATTTCTACGATTGATGTATTTGTCTTTTTATCATATCTTTTAACTCTTACTTTAGCACGAGATGTTTTAACCCCATCAATTACTACACCCTTAGTAAGTTGTTCAATTTCATTCTTAAAAAGTATTCCCCTTATCTTAGCAATATATAATTTATCAATCTTATTTTTAGGATGCATCATCAAATTAGCAAATTCACCATCATTAGTAAGAAGTAAAATACCAGTAGTATCATAATCTAATCTTCCTACAGGATATATCCTTAAAGAAGTATCAATTAAATCAGTAACCACTTTTCTTCCTTTATCATCTTCAGTTGATGAAACATATCCCCTTGGTTTATTTAACAAATAGTATACTTTATTTTCTTTAGTAATATGAGTACCATTAACCACTACATCATCATTAGTATCAACTTTATAGCCCAACTCTGTAATAAGCTTACCATTCACTAACACTTTTCCATCTTTTATTAATTCTTCAGCCTTACGACGTGAAGTATATCCCGAATTTGCTATTACTTTTTGTAATCTTTCCATAAAATCACCCAAGTTAAGTATACATATTTTTTATCAATTAGTCAAAAAGTTTTAAAATAAACTTTTTTTTATTTTCAATTAATAAAAATTATCAGTAAATAATATATTTACCCTATTTTATAAAAATTATCAATATTCCATTCCAAAAAAACTGAACATTTACAGTTTTTTTGGAATAACACTAATAAAAAACTTTGTAAATAAACTTTTTATTCTATAAAACAAACTGCCCCTTTCATTTGTTTTATAAATTTTTTCTTGATGTATTAATTCTTTATCAAAATATATTTTAATATCTTTATTATCATTATTTATATTAATAGTAAAATTTATCTTATTTAATTCATCATCACTAAGTGGATAAATAAAATCTTTTTTAATATATAGTTTATCATCTTTATATTTAGAATTAAAATCATCTTTATCTAATAATTTTACATTCTTATAGCTTTTAAATATTTCATCATATAAACTAATATGAGTATCATAATCATATTTATTATTCACTGATGCAATAACAATATTTAAATCATTATTACTAGCACTAGATACTAAAAGTCTACCTGCATCTGGTGTATACCCAGTTTTACATCCAGTTTGCTTATCATACATAGTTATAAACTTACATCTATTATACCAATCATAAGTCTTATTAGTACTTTTAGTAACATAATGATTAGTTTTTATTATTTCTTTAAACAAATTATTTTTATATGAATAAGCATAAATATAAGCAAGATCTTTCATTGTTGAATAATTTTTTGTATCATCATCTAAACCAGTAGGATTTTGATAAACAGTATTTTTTAAACCAAGTAATTTAGCTTTTTCATTCATTAATTTTATAAAATTTGATTGTCCCCCAAGATATTCAGCAATTGCAATAGCAGAATCATTACCACTTCTTAAAAGAAGACCATATAAAAGATCAATCATTAAAATACTTTCATTCGGTTCAATATAAATATTAGAACCATACATCTTAAGTATTTCATTATTTACTTTTACAACATCATAAGAATTAGAATTTTCTATAGCTACAATAGCAGTCATAATCTTAGTCGTAGAAGCAATAAGTCTTTTTAAATCAGAATCTTTACTATAAAATTCTCTTTTAGAATCAATATCCATTGCATATAATGATTTAGAATCAATAGATATTGCATTAACACTAAAAGGAATTAATAAAAAAATAAATAATATTAATAAAAATAATCTTTTCAAAATATCACCAATTAATAATATGAAAAATGTAACTAAATATACTTTATCATAAAAAAATAACAAGTAATAACTTGTTATTTTAATGGCATAACTTTTTCCTTACCACCCATATATGGTTGTAAAGCTTTTGGAATATTAATTGAACCATCTTCATTATAATTATTTTCCATAAAAGCAATAAGTCCTCTTGGTGATGCTAAAACAGTATTATTTAAAGTATGAACATAATATGTACCATCTTCACCCTTTGTACGTATTCCAAGCCTTCTAGCTTGAGCATCTCCAAGTGTTGAACAAGAACCTACTTCAAAATATTTTTGTTGTCTAGGACTCCAAGCTTCAACATCACATGATTTAACTTTTAAATCTGCTAAATCACCTGAACAACATTCAAGTGTTCTAACAGGTATATCTAGACTTCTAAAGAACTCAACAGTATATGACCACATCTTATTATACCAATCCATTGAATCTTCTGGTTTACATAATACAACCATTTCTTGTTTTTCAAATTGATGAACACGATATACACCACGTTCTTCAATACCATGAGCTCCAACTTCTTTTCTAAAACATGGTGAATAAGAAGTAAGAGTAATTGGAAGAGAATCTTCCTTTACTATTTGATCTTTAAATTTACCAATCATACTATGTTCTGATGTACCAATTAAATATAAATCTTCATTTTCTATTTTATACATCATAGCTTCCATTTCAGTAAATGACATAACTCCATTTACTACATCCCCTCTTATCATAAAAGGTGGAATACAATAAGTAAAACCTTTATTAATCATAAAATCCCTTGCATATGAAAGCATTGCAGAATGAATCCTAGCGGCATCTCCCATTAAATAATAAAAACCATTTCCACTAGTTCTACCACTAGAATCCTTATCAAGACCATTTATACTTTCCAATATATCAGCATGATATGGTATTTCATAACTTGGTACAATTGGTTCACCAAATTTTTCAATTTCAACATTAAAATTATCATCTTTACCAATTGGTACACTATCATCAATTATATTAGGTATAATCATCATTTTTTCTTTTATTTGTTTTTCTAATTGTTCTTCTTGTTCTTCAAGAAGATTCATTTCATCAGAATATTTAGATATTTCTTCTTTTATTAAATCAGCTTCATCTTTTTTACCTTCACGCATAAGATTACCTATTTCCTTAGCTTTTTTATTTTTTAAAGCACGCAAATCATCACCTTTTTTCTTACAATCACGAAACTTCTTATCCATATCATAGATTAAATCTACTACTTCAAGCTTTTCATCTTGAAACTTCTTTTTAATATTTTCCTTTACTAAATCTTTTTCATTTCTTATTAAATTAATGTCTATCATATTATCCTCTCCTTTTAAAATAAAAAAGAATGGTAAGGAGTCATAAAGACGGTACCATCCTTTGTTTAACTTAATTTAATAACGGTATAAACCGGGAATGATTAATTCCACTTTAAGAGTAGATTCATAAAAGATTACTAAAAGTTTTCACCAAACACTTTCTCTCTACTAAGTAATTACTCTTATTACTTGTCTCTTAATAAACACTTTATGTGTTAATTTTAGCAAATATTAGTTATTTTGTAAATAGTTTTTTAATCATTAACTATATCATAATATGTAGTTTATACTATGTTAAAAACAACATAATTAAATTACCAAGTATTAAAGCAAAACTAAAACTAGATAAATATAAGTTTTTTGTATATATAAATATTTTATCTTTTTCTCTTATTATATTTTTTGTATTAGTAATTATTACCACTAATAAATATAGTAATAATAGAATAATTCCTATTATGTAGGATATGTCTAATACCTTAATACTCTTTATATTAGTATATATTGATAAAAACATTAATAATACTAAAAATATTATAAATAACACTTTAACTACTCTATTCTTTGATTTTGGAACATGTACTTCTTTTATATACTTTATCATTAACTCAAAACAAGTAATAAATAAAATAATTGCTATTAAAATATTACTAATATTATTGACTCTATTTACTTCATATGTTAAAAGTCCTAATGACATAACAATTAATAACATATCTAATAAAACTCTTTTATATTTCTTTAATTTCATTTAAATATTTCCTCCTTTGGCATGTATTCAAATATTAATTTCTCTTTAGTAATTGGATGATAAAACTCTAAATAATAAGCAAAAAGTGCAAGCTGTTTTTTATCTTGTTTACCATATTTTTGATCCCCATATAAAGGATGTCCAATATTATTTAATTGAACTCTTATTTGATGATGTCTACCTGTATATAAAATTATATCAAGTATTGATAAATCATCTTTCTCTTTTAATACTTTATAATCTAGTTTAGCATACTTTCCTTCATCTTTTGTAGCAATAACAGAAGAATTATCATCATTCTTTTTAATATAATTTTCAAGAGTCCCTTCTTTTTTAGTAAAAATTCCATGTACTACTGCCAAATACTTTTTAGTAAACATACTATCTTTTATTTGCTTTGAAAGTCTTGATGCCGCTTTTGATGTCTTAGCAAATACCATTATACCCCCAGTTGGTCTATCTAATCTATGAACTAATCCTAAATAAACATTACCAGGTTTATTATATTTTTCTTTTATATAATTTTTAATTATAGTTAACATATCCAAATCATTAGTATTATCACTTTGAGACAAAATATTATATGGTTTAATTACCACGATTAAATGATTATCCTCATATAAAATATTTAAATTATTTTTCATATCTTGCACATACTCCACATGGTAATACTAATCCATTTTTTGATTCAATTCCTAATTCTTCATAATATATTTTACCAGTATAAATACTTCCAACAGTTAATTTTAAAATATTTTCCATCACTATACCAGATAAATTAGCAGTATAAGAATTAATTATAAAAAATAATGGATCATCACTTAATATTTGAGTACATAATTCTACTAAATTATATAAGTCTTTTTCAATATCCCATACTTCATTATTTGAACCCCTTCCATATGATGGAGGATCCATAATTATAGCATCATATTTATTACCTCTTCGTATTTCTCTTTTAACAAACTTTACTACATCATCCACTAAAAAGCGAACTGGTCTATCTTCAAGATTAGAACTTTTTACATTTTCTTTAGCCCAATCAACCATACCACGTGACGAATCAACATGAACAACACTTGCTCCAGCACTTAAACATGCAACAGTAGCGCATCCTGTATATGCAAAAAGATTTAAAACTTTTATATCACGTTTTGATTCTTTAATCTTTTTAATCATAAAATCCCAATTAATACTTTGCTCAGGAAATATCCCAGTATGCTTAAAACCCATTAATTTTACATTAAAAGTCAAATCATTATAATTAACTGTCCATCTATCAGGTAATTTTTTATAAGTTTCCCAATATCCTCCGCCTTTATTACTACGATGATAATGAGCATGAGCCAATGACTTATTAAGTTTATCCTTCCATATTATTTCAGGATCTGGTCTTAACAAATAATAATTTCCCCATCTTTCTAGTTTTTCTCCCTCACTCATTGAGATTATTTCATAATCTTTAAAATTGTTTACTACTAACACAAATATCACCACCAAAAGTATAGCATAAATAAAGTTCTTTGTAAAATATTACAAAAATAAAAAAAGGAATTATTTTCCTTTTCTTTTACATAAAATTTTTTCATAGTTTGTTATATATAAAACATGTGTTGACATAATTGGATACTCAAACGTAGGTACACCTTCAAACATTGTTCCTCCAACAACATCTATTGGAAATGAACCTGGCATAAATACAAGTTCATATTCAGGAAACATTGCTTGTTTTTCTAAAAGTATTTTATCCAATATTTCTTGTTTTTCTTCTTCTGGACAATTTAATTTATATGCATCTAGTACAGCACCATTTTCATTAACAAAAATATCATTTGCATAATCAGTATTAAATTCGCTTGAAACAAAATTAGTAATAGGTGCTGACATAAAAACATCCTCTACTCCATATTCATTTTTTGATGCATAAGAATAAAAAAAATCTTGTCTAATAGATAAAGCTCCTTTTAAAATATTGCTTTCCCATTTAGGCATACATCTAACACTACCATAACTCATATTATTTTCCCCCTTAAATTTATGATGGCTAGATTATAACACATTTTTTCGTATTTGTCAATAGCCTTTTTACAAACAAAAAGCAATCAAACGATTGCTTTTTGTATTGCCTTTTTTATCTACTTGCCTAATATTAATAAAAAAAGATTATAATATTCTTGAAAATTATGAAAAATTAATATTAATAAGCTAAGCAAGGAAGATGAGATAAATTAAAGACTCAAAGAATGCGAGTAACAGGATGAAGTTATTGGAATGTATTCTCTTCACCTGCATATTCATAATATCATAGATATAACATCTTGTCAAATTTTTTATTAAAAAAGAAAATGATCTATTCCATATCATTTTCCTTTTCTTTTATTTCTTTAATTTTTTCTTCAATCATATTTCCATATTCAATAGAATTATCATAATGAAAACTTATTTGAGGCATCTTTCTAATTTCTATTCTTTTTGAAAGTTCTATTTCAATAAAGTTAGCAGCTTTATTTAATGCTTTAAGAGTTTCTTCTTTAAACTCAGGTTTTAAAGTTGTAAAATATACTTTAGCATAAGATAAATCATTCGTAATATCACAACCAGTTAAAGTAACAAACTTTATATCAGGATCCTTTACTTCTTCCATAATGATATAACTAATTTCCTTAGTAAATAAACTATCTAATCTTTTAACTCTTACACTCATCTTTTAATTTCCTCCACAACATATGCTTCGATAATATCATTTTCTTTTATATCACTAAAGTTTTCTATAGTTATACCACATTCAATACCCTTTTTAACTTCATTTACTCTATCTTTTCCTCTTTGAATTGAAGCAATATTTCCATCATAAACAACAATACCATCTCTTACTACTCTTGCTTTAGAATTTTGTTTAATAGTGCCATCTTGAACAAATGAACCTGCAATTGTACCAACTTTAGAAAATTTAAATAATTGTCTTACTTCAGCAGTACCAATAACTTTTTCTTCATATTCAGGATCCAACATACCAAGCATTGCATCTTCTAATTCTTCGATTATTTTATAAATTACATTATGTAATCTAATATCAGCATTATATTCTTTTGCAATTTCCATTATTTTATTACTTGGTCTAACATTAAAACCAATTATAATA
>CAZVVV010000001.1:7269-17716 GCA_964630725.1 uncultured Muribaculaceae bacterium | reverse complement strand
TTTTTCCAAAACTTGACTTTTATCCTTTTTTAATATATACTTGTTATAGAGGTGATTCTATGATAGAAAGAACAGAATATCTTGAACAATTAAAAAGATTTAAAGATAAGGATTTAATTAAGGTTGTTACGGGTATAAGAAGATGTGGTAAATCCACATTGTTTGAAATATTTATTAATTATCTAAAAGAAACTGGAACAAAGGATGAACAGATAATAAAAATAAATCTTGAGGATGCTTCTTATGATTTTAAAGATTATAAAGAGTTATATGATTATGTCAATGAAAAATTAGATTCTAAAAAACAATATTATGTATTCTTGGATGAAGTTCAAAATGTTTCTATGTTTCAAAAAGCAGTAGATAGTTTATATATAAAGAAAAATGTTGATGTGTATATAACTGGATCAAATGCTTATTTATTATCCGGAGAACTTGCAACTTTGTTATCTGGAAGATATGCTGAAATTAAGATGTTACCATTATCATTCAAAGAGTATTTAAGTGTATTTAACGATTCTTACAAAAGTCGTTATGAGTATTTTTTAGATTATATGAGAAATGGTGGTATGCCAGGTAATATACCTATACTTAAAGATAATCCTAATGATTTAGATAAATATTTAGATGGTATATTTAGTACTATAGTGTATAAGGATATTATTACTAGAAATAATGTGACTGATAAAATGTTATTAGAAAGTGTATTGAGATTTATTTTTGATAGTATAGGCAGTCCTATTTCTACTAAAAAGATAAGTGATACGTTAACTAGCAAAGGAATGTCTACTAGTAATCATACAGTTGAAAAGTATATATCAGCTTTTGTTGAAAGTTTCTTAATATATAAAGCAGAAAGATTTGACGTTAAAGGAAAAAACTTGCTTAAGAGAGATTATAAATATTATGTAGTTGATCAAGGACTAAGAAGTTATTTATTAGGAAAAAAAGCAGATAGTGATATGGGTCATATATTAGAAAATATAGTTTATCTTGAATTATTAAGAAGAGGGTATAAAGTATACGTGGGAAAAGTTGATGATTTAGAAGTTGACTTTGTAGCGGAAAATAGAGATGGTTTAAAATATTTTCAAGTTGCATTATCAGTAAGAGATGAAAAGGTTTTAGAAAGAGAATTAAGATCACTACAAAAAACAGGTGATCATTATCCAAAATATTTAATAACTTTTGATATGGATATGGAAGCTGATTATGATGGAATCACAAAAATTAATGTAGTGGATTGGCTATTAAATAAATAATGAAAATTAATTTTAGGTTAAAAAGATACTTCAAGATAACTTAGATTCAAACATTATTTCTAAGTATACCGATTTATCTATCAAGGAAGTAGAAAAACTAAAGAAAGAAGTAGAATAATCTATTTCTTTTTCTTTGTCTAATTATTTAGTTTTCTTTATCATTTAAATAACCATTAATAACTAATTTACTTTCATTTACTACGATAAAAGCATTTTTATCATATCTTTTTATTAATCTATTAAGACTACTTAAATTATTTTTACTTGTTTCAATAAACAAAAGATTCATATCTTTTTTATGAATTCCTTTTATATCCATAATAGATATTGCATATCCTTTTTCATATAATTTAACTAACATATCAGGACTTGCTTTTTCTGTTATTACTTGAACAGTATAATTACCTTTTATAAAATGAGCAGATATTATTCCTCCGACATATGTTCCCATTGCAAAACCTAAAGCATAGCTAATACCTATTAATATACTTGAACTCTCAGTATTTATTGCTTCTTTTACTACTAGAAACCATATTAAAACTTCAAAAAAACCAATTATACTAGCATCTTTATAATTACCTTTTACTGTTACTAAAGTTCTAAAAGTTCCTAAAGATACATCTAATACTCTAGCAAAAAATATTTTAAAACATAATAAAAACATAATAATCACCATTATTATGTTATCTAATATTTTATTTTTTAAACTAATTAATATCCAAAATAAGATACCACTATCGCTACAGTAGAACCAAGTATAGCAATTAACATTATATAAGTCATAATCTTTTGAAACTTTTTATTCATAAGAATCCCTCCATATAAAGTATAGCATTTATTAGATATTATGTCAAAATTAATTGGATGATATTTATAATAATTAAACATATCATTAGTACAATTAAATAGGTGATATAGTGAAAATGAAATTAAAGAACAGTACTAAGTTAAGAAAAAAATTTAAATTAAATATAAAATTAAATAAAAAAAATATATTTATATTTTTAATTTCATTTCTTATTATTAGTTTTATATCAGGTATTATTTTTTATTTAAATCTTAATTTAAATGATAAAGATATAATAAATAAAAATATAAATAGTTATTTTATATTAAAAGATAATTATGACTATATATCACTATTTTTAAAAAGCAATTTTAATAATATATTTAATACTAGTATTACATGGTTACTTGGTATTAGTATAATAGGAATAGCACTTGTTTTATTTATATTCTTTTCATCATTCTTTAGCTTAGGTTTTAGTATTAGTGCTATTATAAATATATATGGTATTAAAGGAATAACAATAAGTATTTGTTATTTATTATTCTCTAAAATATTAGTATTATTAAACACATTTATAATTACTTTCTTTGCAATTAATATATCTATAAAATTATTTAAAGTATGCTTTTTAAATAACGAAATAAATATTAAAAAAGAAATAAGAAAATATAATAAAATATTATTATTTTGTTTGTGCTTATCTATAATTAGTTCTATATTTGAAGTATTTATAGATCCATTTATGATAAAGATTTATCAAATGATAATTTGACATATATTATTAAATAATGTATAATTTAGGTACATAAGAAATTATGTATAAAAAAGTTGGTGATTCCGACCAAAACAGGAAACTAACAAAGCGGTGATTCCAACCATTAATAGGAAACTAACAAAGCGGTGATTCCGACCAAAACAGGAAACTAAAATAGGAACTAGAGAACTTACTCTAGTTTTTTTGACATATTTCAAAAAATAATTTATAATAACGTAAGAGGTGATAATATGAATAATATCATAAGAGTTGTAAAAGTAGATTTTGATTACTGCAACTACTTGAGAAAGTTTGATAACAAAGTGCCATATAATTATGGTAATAAAGATTCTAGACCTTTTATAGGTGTATTGTTTGAAGTAAATAATTTAAAGTATTTTGCTCCACTTTCAAGTCCCAAACCAAAGCACTTAAAAATAAAAGGAAAAATAGACCTTTTAAAAATAGATGGTGGTCTTTTAGGAGTTATCAATTTTAATAATATGATACCAGTTACAGATAATAATATTGAATTAATTAATCTTAATAAGAAAACAAGTAATAGAGTGGAAAAAAGATATTTAATCTTATTAAGAAAACAATTGTATTGGTTAAATCGTAATATTGATATATTACATAATAGATCACAAAAACTTTATTATAACTATATAAATAATAAATTACCTAGTTCAATATATGAACGTTGTTGCAATTTTCCTTTACTAGAAATTAAATGTAATGAATATAATAGTTTGTTAATAAAAAACTAATAAATAATTTTTGAATTAACTCTAGTTTTTTAATACTAGGTACTTGAAAAACACTTAAAAATATTTTATAATTATCTTAAGTGATACTAAGAGGAGTGTAATATTTATGAAAAAGTTTATAGAAAGTTTTAAAAATAATAAATCTTCACTAGCATTAATAATATTAGCATTAGTACTTATAATCACAGGTATTTCTTTTGCTTTATTTTATCCTAGTATTAATTTATTAGGAAGAAGAGATATAAAGATATCTAAATGTGAACTAGATATAAACTTTAAAGAAAGTGATGAATTAATGTTAGTTAGTAAATATCCTATATCTAAAGATGTTGCATTAAGTTATGAAACAAAAGATATAACTATTACTAATAATTCTACTTGTGATACCCTATATTATAAATTAACTATAAAAGATTTAAATAATTCAAGTATAAATAAAGACAAGATAAATTATTATTTTGTAAATAAAGTATCTTATAAACTTGGTGATATTTCTGGCGATGGTTCAATTGATTTAGCTGATTCAATATATCTTACAAGATATGTAGCTAATTGGACTGGTTATACTCTTGCATCAAAAGATATGGGTGACTTAAATGGTGATGGAACTGTTGATGCTAATGATACTACTTTGTTACAAAACTATATTTCAGGATCTATACAAACTTTTCCTGTTGGTACACCTTTAGAAGAAAAGACTGCTAATATATCTGAGACTACTGGTTCTAATCCAGATACTTTAGTAATAAGCAATTCATTAACAAAAGGGAAATCTAGTAATTATGCAATAATTATGTGGATTGATGAAAGTGCAACTAATACAGATTTATATGAAAATGGAGATGTTTCTACACCATATGAATATAAATATACTTTAAATATTGAATCAAGTGATGAAGAAATAAGTGAATAATAATTACTTATAAATTTATGGAGGTAAATTATGGAAGAAGTAGATGAAATAATTGAAAGAGAAAGAAAAAATAAAAAGAAAACTAATAAGAAAAAAAAGATTAATATTATAATGATTATTGTAGATATACTTATTATCTTATTAGTGGGTTACTTTATAATTGGATATCTTAATTTTAGTAAAATTAAAGATGGCAAAGATCCTGTTTTTGTAGTGGATACTAAAACATATGATTATGATTCTGACACTATTGTAACTGTTTATGATAATAAGATTTATAAAGTAGTTAAACAAGAAAATAAAGATAAAAACATAATATATAGTCTTAAACTTTGGTTTATGGACGATGTTAAGGCAAATGAATAATGAAACTAAAATATGGTTTTGTTGCTACTGCTAAAGGTGGTATTATAGGAATAGGTTCTGCTATTCCTTTCATCAGTTTAGGAGCTCTTCTTACATCAATTGATTTATTTAAACTAGTTATTGATGCAATATGTAATTTCTTTAAAGATGTAAAAAAGAATACTTTTATATTAATACCACTTATTCTTGGAATAGGCATAGGCTTTCTAGCGGGTTCTAAAATTATGACTTATTTATATCCAAAATATAATTGTCAAATCATCTTATTCTTCGTAGGCATTATTATGGGTTCTATTCCTACATTTGCTAGTGATATTAAAAAGAATAAAAAACTATTTGGTAGTTTATTATTTTTCTTAATATTTTCTATATTTTTAGTATTTTGTTTTATTCATAATATAACATTTAATATAAATATTGATAATCTAAGTAATACCATTCTCTATGGATTAGTAACAGGCATTGCAATACTTTTTCCTGGTTTTAGTGAACATCTTTTAAATAAATTATTTGGTATTACTTCATTTACATCATTCTTTGGTAATAATAATTTTACTTTAGTTTATGTAATCGGAGTATTTATAGGAATAATTCTTGTTTGTTTAATATTTAAGTATTTATATAAAAAATCTTTCATAAATTATATACTATTATCATTAATACTTTCATCAGTAGTACTTATGATACTAAGTATCACCTCATTTGAATACAATTTCTTCTGTATATTTACATCTTTATTAACATTCTTATGGGGATTTATATTATCACGTAAAATAAGAGAGGAATAATATGATAGATAATTACATGCTATATAGTAATTTACCAAGTATAGATTTACATGGAATGGATAGAATATTTGCTATTATTAAAGTAAAAGAATTTATAATAGATAATTATAAATTAAATAATAAACTTATTCTTATTATACATGGTAAAGGATCTTATATATTAAAAAAAGAAGTACATAAATACTTAAAAAATAATGATTTAGTAGTATCCTATAAAGTTGATTTATTTAATGATGGTGTTACAGTCGTAGAATTAAAATAATTTTTAATTCTTTTTCTTTTTCTACAATTTTTTTAATTTTTATTTTATATAATAATATCGGTGATAATTATGAAAGAATATTTTATATTTAATATTAAAAAAGAGTTTTATAATTTATATAAAGATAGACCTAGTGAACTATTTTATATTTTTAATAAAATTTATTACATGAAAGAAATAGAAAAAGAATATGGATATAATCTATTTGAACAAGTAAGTTATTTTTATGATAAAGATTATGTTAATTCTTTTATATATAATAGATATAAAGATAAGATAATGTATTCAAATAATGAAAATGAACATATTATTAATAATTTATTTTTAAATGAAATCAGTATTTTAAAGGTTAAAAACTCTAATATAAAAATTGATACTAATTATAATAAATGTACTTTTTTAAAAGATTTAAGATACTTTAATGGAATACTTTTTGTATGTAATTTTAAAGAACAAGAGTACTTTTTTATAAAAAATGTTAGAAATTATATAAAAAATTAATAATTATTCTTGTTAAATCATATAATTTCATATACAATTATATACGGAGGGATGATTATGTGGCATGATATATTAATGGTTGTTATAGGTCTTTTAATCGGAGCAATCGTAGGTTTCTTTATAGCTAGAACAGTTATGAAAAATTATATGAAAAAGAATCCTCCGATTAATGAAGATATGATTAAAATGATGATGAGTGGAATGGGAAGAACTCCGACTCAAAAACAAGTTAATCAAATGATGAAGAATATGCAAAAATATATGTAAAAAGACTTAGATTATTAATGTGGTTGCATGGTGAAGGTTTGTGCTCAGAGACCTGTAAGTCAACCAAATAAATGTGCAGACAATGTCTGCTTTTTTATTGTGTATTTGTAAGACTATTACACTTTAATGAATTAATTTTTGACTTTCAAAATTGTTTACTTTTATGTTTGTATCTGGTATGATTAATAGTGACACGAGAAGTATAGGTTATTTGCATAAAAATACTAGTTATTGTCATCACTTAACTGAATTGGTCAGTCGCGACTGACCAATTGGTAAGACAATAATAAAATATATAGATTATTTTAAGAAATTATTGCAATTTATCAGAAAAGAAAGAGAGGTGAAAGTCGAGGTTTGTCTACTCGACATTGAAAGATGGATTTAAAACATATAAGAAATTTTTCTATAATCGCACATATAGACCATGGTAAAAGCACAATCGCAGATAGAATACTTGAAGAATGCCATGCTATTAGTGATAGAGAAAAAAAAGATCAATTATTAGATTCTATGGAACTTGAAAGAGAACGTGGAATTACTATAAAACTTAACGCTGTAACATTAAATTATGATTATAAAGGTGAAACATACTTGCTTAATTTAATAGATACTCCAGGACACGTAGATTTTACTTATGAAGTATCCCGTTCTTTAGCAGCATGTGAAGGTGCTATTTTAGTAGTGGACGCTACTCAAGGAATTGAAGCCCAAACACTTGCTAATTTATATCTTGCTCTTGATAATGACCTAGAAATAATACCTATATTAAATAAAATAGATTTACCCAATGCTGAAGTTGATAGAGTTATTAAAGAATTACATGATACTTTAGGATTTAATGAAGATGAAATCATTTTATGTAGTGCTAAAGAGGGAATAGGGATTAAAGAACTACTTGATAGAGTAGTAGAAAAAGTACCCTGTCCTAAAGAAACAGATGATAAATTAAGCTGTTTAATATTCGATTCAATTTATGATGCATATCGTGGAGTAGTTATTTCATTACGTGTTGTAAATGGTACAATAAAAGTTGGAGATAAAATTAAAATGATGAAAACTAATGCTATTTACGAAGTATTATCTTTACATATAAACACTCCCCATGAAAAAGAAGTAAACTTTCTATCAAGTGGTGAAGTAGGATACCTAACAGCCAGTATTAAAAGTATTAGCGATGTAAAAGTCGGTGATACAATCACTAGTGCTTCAAACCCAGTACTTGAACCACTACCAGGATATAAAGAAATAAAACCATTTGTTTACTGTGGTATTTATCCAATAGACTCTAAAAAATATGAAGATCTAAAAGAAGCATTACTTAAATTAAAACTTAATGATGCATCACTTGAATATCAACCAGAAGTCTCAAAAGCTCTTGGATTTGGTTTTAGATGCGGTTTCTTAGGACTTCTTCATATGGACATAACAAAAGAAAGAATAGAACGTTAATTTAAAATAGATTTAATTGCTACTTCTCCTTCAGTTATATATGAAGTAGTACTCAACAATGGTGAAACAATTTATGTAGATTCACCAAATAAGTTACCTGATCGTGGTAGTATTAAAGGAATAAAAGAACCATACATTAAAGCCAGTATATTTGTTCCTAGTAACTATATCGGAGCAGTAATGGAATTATGTCAAAACAAACGAGGCACATATATTGGACTAGAATACATTGATAAGACAAGAGTAAACATTCACTATGAATTACCTCTTTCTGAAATAGTATATGACTTCTTTAATAAATTAAAAAGTGCCACTAAAGGATATGCATCATTTGATTATGAAGTAATAGAAAATAGATATAGTGATCTTGTTAAAATGGATATATTATTAAATGGTGAAGTAGTAGATGCATTAAGTATTATAGTACATAAAGACTTTGCTTATAGTCGTGGTAAATTAATAACAGAAAATCTAAAAAAAATAATACCACGTCAAATGTTTGAAGTCCCAATACAAGCTGCAATTGGATCAAAAGTTATAGCTAGAGAAACAGTAAAAGCAATGAGAAAAGATGTACTTGCTAAATGCTATGGAGGAGACGTATCCCGTAAGAGAAAACTATTAGAAAAACAAAAAGAAGGTAAAAAGAAAATGAAAATGATAGGTAGTGTCGAACTTCCTAGTGATGCATTCCTAAGCATTTTAAAAGTTGATGATAATTAAGGAGGACATTATGGCATCAAAAATAGACGATATTGAAAGAGAAAGAAGAATTGATTTAATCGGAGACTTCTTTATACAAGAAAAAACTAGTATTAGAAAGACTACTAAGTTTTTTTGTGATAATTTCTTTCCCATCAGTAGTGCAACTGTATATGATTATTTAAAAAGATATATGAATAAACATTCTGAAAAAAAAGATTTAGTACTTGAAATATTATCAAATAATAAAGAAGATTCAATTGAAGAAGAATCAGTAAGAAATAGAGTAATAAATAATTTAAAATATGCATTATCAGGTTATACAATCGAAGAAATATCTTCACTTAGTAATATTTCTTATTGGACTATATATAGAGATTTATCTGATAGACTATCTAAAATAGATATGAAATTATCAAAAGAAGTCATTATAATACTTGATAAAAGAAAAAGGAATAATTTAAAAAATGGTAGATAGTGTATATATTCATATTCCTTTTTGTAAAAATATATGTAAATACTGTGACTTTTCTAAGATATATTATAATAATGATATTATTTCTAAATATCTCATATCATTAGAAAATGAAATAAATAATAATTATAAAAGCAAGTCTTTAAAATCACTTTATATTGGGGGAGGAACCCCTTCTTCTTTAAGTAAAAAACATTTAGAAAAACTATTTGATATACTTAATATATTTATTTTTAATGAATATTATGAATTTACTTTTGAATGTAACATCGAAGATATTAATGAAGAACTTTTAATACTTTTAAAAAAAAATAGAGTAAATAGATTATCAATCGGAGTACAATCTTTTAATAAAAAAATATTAGATATATTAGGAAGAAATTATTGTAATGATTATTTTGATAAGATTAATTTATGCAAAAAATATTTTACTAATATAAATATAGACTTAATATATGGTATAAATGGTGAAACTATAAATGATTTAAAAAATGATTTAGATAAGTATTTAGAACTTAATATACCTCATATTTCAATATATTCTCTTATTCTTGAAGATAACACTTTATTAAAGATTAATAATTATGTAGAACTTGATGATGATACAACCAGAGAAATGTATGATATAATAACTAAAACTTTAAAAGATAATGGTTATATTCATTATGAAATAAGTAATTTTTCAAAAGAAGGATACAATTCTATACATAATTTAACTTATTGGAATAATGATAAATATTATGGCTTTGGACTTGGTGCAAGTGGTTATATTAATAATATTAGATACACTAATACAAGAAGTATTAATAAATATTTAAACAATGATTACTTATATGATAAAGAAACAATTGATAAGAAACTAGATATGTCTTACTTTATGATACTAGGTTTAAGAAAAATTAAAGGAGTATCAGAACTTGATTTTTATAAAAGATATAATACTAATATTAGTGATATATTTAATATAGACAATCTATCATATAAAGATGGGTATTATTATATTGATGAAGACAAATTATTTATAGAAAATAGTATTTTGGTGGACTTTGTATAGGCTTATAGAATATTGATTTATTATATGAAATATGATATATTGTTATTGTACTTAATAGTATAATATATAAATGTTAATCGCTTCTAGGTGG
>CAZVVV010000001.1:996-7169 GCA_964630725.1 uncultured Muribaculaceae bacterium | reverse complement strand
ATATTGTTATTGTACTTAATAGTATAATATATAAATGTTAATCGCTTCTAGGTGGTGCGAGCAATAAATGATCTCGGTTGTAAATGTTGGAAAACTCTCATTTCTTAATGGAGTTTTCTTTTTTGCATATAGTAACATAAATATTTATTAGTTCAAAAGAGAACTAAATCAAATAGTTAATTTTCCTCACATTAGAAAATTAGAATTATAAACAGAATTTTCAAAAAATCGGTGTTTTATTCTTCTTACTGTAAATTTGGTGAAATTGATATATATATGCTATAATGTTTGTGCTAGCAAATATTTAATAAATATAGTATACTATTGTTAGAGTAGGATGGTGATTTATATGAAAAAAGGTCTTGTTAATGCTAAGGAATTAGCATGTTATATTACTGATTATTATATGATAAAGTTTTCTAAAAAAATAAGTCCTATTAAACTTCAAAAGTCTTTATACTTTTGTTTTGCATAATGGGGCGGTTTCGTAAGAAAAAGTAAACTAAATGAAGCTGAAATAACAATTAATAAGAGCGATTGGTTATTTGATGAAGATATAGAAGCTTGGGTATACGGACCTGTTGTTCCAGAAGTTTATCGCGATAGTAATTTAATGAATAATAAGAATGATAATTTATTTGATGAGCTTGATGATGTTAAAGATTTTTTAAACGGTGTTTTAGATGAAATATTAAATGTTTCAGATTTCAAATTAGTAGAAGTAGCACATTCTGATAATTGCTGGATTAAAAACTATCATCCAGATGATTTAATGCATAATAAAATTATAGATAAAGAAGATATTATATCTGAGTATGCAAAGATTTATTAATAGTTCTATTGCAATACGTAGGAGTAGATTTAAAGAGACAGGATCAAAGTTTGAGTCTTTTTCTATCACTTCGATTGATTTGGGTAGTTCTTTTAATTCGTGTAATTTAAAAGATGAGTTTTATACTAATTATGCTAATACAAAGCAGCAGAAAGTTTATAAAGTAATTGAAGATTTATATTATAAAATTAAAAATAAGAGAAACGATTTATTTTCTGATTATATATTTGATGAGTTATATTATAACGGAAAAGTAATTGACAGATTGTTAAGAATAATTAATAAGTTTAATACTATTAATTATAATTTATCTGATTTACCTAATATTTATAAACTAAAAAATAATGTAGTTCCCAAAGTCCATTTATATGTACAAATAATTAATAATTCAGTTTTGTTCTTATTAATAGATTTATATCATTTATCAATACCAGCAGATTTATTTTCTAATAATAAATTAGTTAGAAGAGGCAGTTTATCTGAATTAAAGAATGTATATAATAAGTTTCAATATTATTCATATAATTTAAATAATATAATTTTAGTTTCTGATAATGAAGTTATATCTATGTAAAAAAAGTATTTAAATAAATACTTTTTTATTGTATAATTTATTGTAGGGAGGTTAGAAAAATGACAGAGTTTGATTATTTATATGATGAACTATTAAGAAAAATATTAAACGAAGGAATTGAAGTAGAAAATAGAACTGGTATTAATACCATTAAGATTCCTTCACATACATTTGAATTTAATATAAGCAATGAATTTCCTATTCTTACTACAAAGCAAATGTTTTATAGACAAGCTATTATAGAAATGCTTTGGATATGGCAAATGGGTTCAAATAATGTATTAGACCTACATGATAGAAATGTCCACATTTGGGATGAATGGATGGTTGATTCTGATGGTATTTATAGAATATATGAACCCACTACTGAAAAATATAATCCAGATAAAGAAGTAGTAGTCTTAGATCCCATTAGCGCTCCACTTGATAATTTAAATGCTAAACTTAGCCCTAAATTAGATGAAAATGGTAATGTTATGACCACTAAAAGTATAATTAAAGGAAAAAATATAAAAGAAGCAAAATACTATGGATTAGAATATGCAAATACTATTGGTACTGCTTATGGATATATTGTAAATAGGTATCAACATACTAAAAACTTAATTAATACTATTAAAAATAACCCTAATGATAGACGAATGGTAAAATCCCTTTGGCAAGATGAATTCTTAAGAACCGCAGTATTACCATCTTGCGTTTGGTCTACAGAATGGGACATTACTAAAAATAAAATTAATTTAATGGTACATCAAAGAAGCTGTGATGTTCCATTAGGACTTCCATTTAATGTTACTCAATACGCAACACTATTAAAAATGATTGCACAAGTAACAAATAAAGAACCTAGTACTATAACATATTCAATTAAAGATGCCCATGTTTATATTAACCAATTAAATGGAATAAAAAAACAATTAGAAAGATTAGAAAAATATAATAAATTAAGCAAACTAGATGATAATTACTTAGAAACACTAAAACAAACTTTATTAGAACAACAAAAATTATTTGATAAAGATAGTGATGAATATAATGAATTTGAT
Source organism: uncultured Muribaculaceae bacterium (assembly GCA_964630725.1). GTDB lineage: Bacteria > Bacillota_I > Bacilli_A > RF39 > UBA660 > JAEDJI01. The sequence continues at coordinate 4,717 of CAZVVV010000001.1, read as the reverse complement.
AGTAATATTAAAATTATTGATATGATATTTGATCCTACTAAACCAGAATTAGTATTAAATCCTAATATAAATGATTTCTTTTCCTACGATAATTCTAAAGACTTAAAAGATATTAAAATTAAAAATTATAAACATATGGGAAAAATTAAATTTCCAATTACTCAATAATGAATATTAATTTAATCGCAGCAGTAGGAAATAACTATGAAATTGGTTATAAAAATAAATTAGTTTGTCCTATTAAAGAAGATTTAATATTTTTTAAGAATATAACTATTTATCATACAGTATTAATGGGTAAGAATACTTATCTTTCTATTAAAAAACCATTACCTAATAGAAAAAATATTGTTCTTACACATAGTAATATAAAAGATGTTATAACTTATAAAAATAAAGAAGATTTTATTAAGGATTATGAAAACACTAAAGAAGACATTTATATTATCGGAGGAGAATCAATCTATAATGAGTTTATAAATGATGCAGATAATATATATTTAACAGAAATAGATAAATCTTTTAAAGCCGATACATTCTTTCCAACATTTGATAAAACTAAATATCAAAAAGAAGTATTAAATACTTTAAAAGATAACAATATTAATTATAAACATGTACTTTACAGGAGGCTAAAATGAGTAAATTTATAGTAATCGAAGGAACTGATTGCAGTGGTAAAGAAACACAAAGCAAACTTCTAGTAAAAAAATTAAATGAACTAGGAAAAAAAGCAATTTACTTAACATTTCCTAATTATGATAGTCCAACTGGTAAAATAGTCGGAGGTCCATATTTAGGAAAAGAAGAAATATGTAAATCATACTTTCCAGAAGGAGCATCACACGTTGACGCTAAAGTAGCTAGTCTTTACTTTGCAGCAGATAGATATTATAATCTTAATATAATTAAAAAATATTTAGATAACGATTATATTGTAATAATGGATAGATATGTATCCAGTAATATGGCACATCAAGGAGGAAAAATTAAAGATAAAACTAAAAGATATGAAATGTATGAATGGTTAGAAAAATTAGAATATGAAATGTTAAATCTAATTAAACCTGATATGACCTTATTTTTACATATGCCAACATCATATGCTAAAATATTAAAGAAAAATAGAACAAGCTTAGACGATCATGAAAAAGATGATGAACATCTTCTTTTAGCGGAGCTTTCATATCTTGAACTATCTAATAAATATAATTTTATTAACATAGATTGTGTTTTAAACAATGAGATCAGATCAATTAATGATATTCATGAAGAAATATTAAAAAAAGTTACTAATCACTAGTAATTTTTTTATTTATACCAATCATTGCACCAAGCATTGAGGAAATAATTAAAATTATATAATAAAGAATAAGACTTATATTAAAACTTGCATTAAATCCTAAATATGAAAACATAAATAAAAGCACTATTACTATTAAACTAAGCTTTATCCCTTCAATATATCCTTTTTTATTAGCACTATTTCCTACCTTATAACCACCAATAAAAAGAGCAAACGATGGTATTAAGACCTTTATTACTTTAAATAGTTTATTAGTAACTATATCATAATAATTAAAAATAGTAAGAACTATTGCAAATATTACTACTACTAAAAGAAAATATCCAATTGCTATTAGATAATTTTTAATATTATCCATAAGTATCACCTAGTAATATATATGAACTAGTATAATTTTTATTACTTATTTTATACTAATAATGGTGATTATATGGATTATATTATAGTTATTTTTAGAACACTATTCTTTTACTTTTTTGTAGTCTTTGTATATCGCATCATGGGCAAAAGAGAAGTCGGAGAACTTGGAGTAATAGATTTAATAGTATCAGTATTAATCGCAGAGATAGTGGCAATTAGTATAGACAATACCAATGACTCAATACTACTCTCAGTCATTCCCATTACACTTCTTGTTATATGTCAGATAATAATGGCAATTTTATCATTCAAAAAAAGAAACATAAGAACTATATTCGATGGTAAACCTTCAGTCATAATAAATAATGGTAAAATTATGATAAAAGAAATGGTAAAACAAAGATATAACTTAGACGATTTACTTACTCAACTACGTCAAAACAATATTAGTGATATTAAAGATGTAGAATATGCAATACTAGAGACTAATGGTAACCTAACCACTTTTATAAAAGATGAACAAAAAAAAGATAAAACATTTCCTCTTCCAATTATTGTAGAGGGCTCAATTAATTATGAAGTACTAGATTTATTAGACAAAGATATAATTTGGTTAAAAAATAATATAAAAGAAGATCTTAATAATATATTTTATGGATTTTATAAAAATGGTAGTATTTATATAATTAAAAATAATGATTTAGAAAAATAATTAAAACCTTTTACTTTTATTTACACATCTTATAATTAAGAACATATCTATTTTTATTTTTTTATGATATATTATAATTAAGAGGTGATTTAATTGAAAAAAGGTAAACAAAAAAATAATGACTTAGAAAAAACAAAAGAAATTGATTTTGAAAAGAAGGATGATAAATCTACTTTAAAAGAAAAGAAAAGTAATCTTAAAGAAAATATTTTATTTATGCTAATAATATTAATATTTATTGCAATATTTAGTATATCTAGTTATTATTCATATAAATATTTTACTAAAAAAGAAAACTATAAAGGAATATTTACTAAAGAAGAACTTCCTAGAGTTGATGCTTCACTTGCTACACAACCACTCATGGATAAATATATTAAATATTTTACTGATAGTGATATAAGTATTGATTATACTAATACTCATCCTGCCTATGAAAAACTAGCTAAAGGAGAAACAGATTTAATAATTGTTACATATCCATCAGATACCGCTAAAGATTTACTTGATAAAAATAATGTTGATATAGATATAATACCAGTAGTAAACGAAGGATTTGTATTTTTTGTAAATAAAGAAAATAAAGTAGACAATTTATCTTTAAAACAAATTCAATCAATTTATACTGGCGAAGTTACTAATTGGAAAGAACTTGGGGGAGATGATGCTAAAATACTTGCATATCAAAGACCTAATACAAGTGGTTCACAAACTGGTTTAAAAGAATTAGTAATGAAAGATTTAAAGATTAAAAGTCCTACGATAAAAGAATATGTTTCTACAATGAGTGGTGTAATAGATTATGTCGCAGATTATAAAGACGATAAACGTGCTATTGCATACTCTTACTACTATTACGCTAATGTAATGTATGCTAACGATAATATTAAGTTTTTATCAGTTGATGGAGTAACACCTAACTTTGATACTATTAGAGATGGAAGTTATCCTCTTCTTACTTCATATTATATAGTTATTAATAAAAACGCTAAAGAAGATAGTAACGTTAGAAAACTAGTTAATGCAATGCTTAGTGAACAAGGACAAAAACTAGCTACGGAGGCAGGCTATGTTCCAATTAAATAAGAAATTATTAATAATAGTTATAATCATTTTATTACTATTTTTTGCAGGCACTACAACATATTTAATATATAAAGAAAATCATAAAGAATTTATTTTAAAATATGAACAAAAAGCTAAAAAAGAAGTAGAAACTAAATATGCAATTAATTTAAATAGTAAATATAATACAAATGATTTAAAAATTGATTCAAAAGAATATGAAATATCCAAAGATGATTCATTTAGTTATGAATCTATTGATGGTTTAAAAGATTCAA
>CAZVVV010000001.1:0-986 GCA_964630725.1 uncultured Muribaculaceae bacterium | reverse complement strand
AAAATTAATGCCGATATATTAAAACAAGTTAAATCATTTGCAAATAAAGATAACATAGGTGAGTGTTATGCTCGCGCTAATTATAGTAATGTTTTATCCATATTATGTGAGTATTCTAATAAAAAAGATGAATATAAATCAACCTATTATGGACTTAATTATAATTTAAAAGATCAAAAAAATTTATCATTCGAAGAACTATTTGTAGACAATGCTCCAATCGAGTCAATTATATTAAAAAGTTATTATAATGAAATGATATTATATGATAAAAGTGAAAGTCCTGATGATATGATAAGAATAATAATAGATGAGTATAACAAAAAAAATTATGTTTATTATTTTGATCAAGATTCTATATTTCTAGTTATAAGAGATAAAACAATAGAAATTGATATGAATAAATATTATAAATATATCGCTATATTTGATAGATATAAAGATGGTAAAAACATATATAAAAATAATAATATAGGTTATAAGAATATAATGCCACTTACTTTAAATGGAGTATATACAGATGAAACATCAGATGCTTCTTATGAAGGATATCAAAATGATTATTTCTATATTTCTTATTCATATGAAACAGAAAAAGAATTTCTTGAGATTAATGAAGATTCAAAAATTACTAATAAAGTATTAAAAGAAATATATAAAGTTTATTATGATGAAGCTAAAAAAATACCAGATTCATATAAAAAGAATGATAAAGGTGTTATATTATATGGTTCATTATCTCTTATCGATAGTGGAATTAAGTTTTCTAATTATGAAACAAATCCAATATTTGAAGTAATGCCTTATCTATACTCATATGAATGTTCTAAAAGCGTATTTAAAGATAAATTTGTTCCATATTATATTACTTTTAATGAAAATGATTATAATACTTATAAAAAGAAACTTAAAGAAATGGGTGTAACTGAAAAAGAAGTATATGAAGATTATTATATAATATATAAAGATAATAAAGCCTATTCTAA